>NZ_JBRIMB010000013.1:0-131291 GCF_052977265.1 Shewanella sp. 0m-8
TTTATTATTGAGTTTGAAGACAGACTTGTGAAACATATTAACTAAAACTGCAGTTACACAGAATCTGTTACACCCTCGAGCACCTATTGAGTATGGCTGGCATAACAACCTTTACTGCCAGCTTTTTTAAATCAAACCCCATTACACTTAGCAAACGTTTTTTCCTTAAGTTTCTCTTCTCTTACCACTTAGACAATACCACCTAGACCATACTATCTAGGCAACACCGCTCAAAACAATTACCATCGTGTGTCTTGTTACCGGGTCTCTTGTTGTCGGGTCTATAACTACCTTCTCTAGACCCATCTGAACCATCTAGAATCAGGCAAACCAGTCATACTGCGCCGATAACAGCTTAACGCTCATCGCTATCGACATCACTACCACGAGTGGCTTAATGATTTTGGTGCCTTTTGTTAATACTAAGCGAGAACCCAGTGTTGCTCCTATCGCTTGACCAATTAACATCACGCCGCCTAGCATCCAAAAGACTTTACCACCAATGGCGAAGAAAATAAGCGATGCGATGTTGGTAGAAAAGTTTAAAATTTTTGCATGCGCGGTGGCTTTTGCCAGCCCATAACCCGCGAGCGATACAAACGCTAGCGCAAAGAAGCTGCCTGTTCCTGGGCCAAAAAATCCGTCATAAAAACCGACACCTAAGGCTGCAGTAAAAGCAAATACACCCGGAGTGAGTACTTGCAACTTATCCTCTTCACTGATTTTTTTCGAAAATAGAAAGTAACCTCCGATGGCTAACATCAAGAAAGGTAAAAACACCTCTAAGAATGCGGGATCGATCATCTGAACTGCAATCGTGCCTAACGCTGCACCAACAAATGCAAACGCGATACTCAACTTCATATCACTGAGCTTCACCATGCCCTTGCGCACAAAGTAAAAGCTCGCAAAAAAACTACCACCACACGCTTGCAGTTTGTTGGTCGCCAATGCAACTGTAGGAGGCAAGCCCGCCCACATTAAAGCAGGTATGGTTAACAGCCCGCCTCCCCCCGCAATAGCGTCAATAAAGCCCGCCAACATAGCCACAAAAAATAACAGTGTAATAAGCTCAACAGTAAGATCTAGAGTCATGATTTAATAACAAATAATTAGAGTGGTGTTATTAGACGTGGTTTGCAGTTAAAACACAAAGGAGTTATTGTTCATTATAAGTGAGTTTATCTCACACTAAAGACAAATAAGGCCCACCTAATGTACCTACACCTTCCTCCTTTAAATGCACTTCGAGCCTTTGAAGCCTCAGCTCGGTTAATGAGTTTTACGCTGGCAGGCAAAGAGCTATTTGTTACACATGGTGCTATTAGCAAGCAGGTTAAACTACTGGAAGAGTTTGTGGGGATGCCGCTGTTTATTAGGCAACATAGAAGTCTTAAATTAACAGATGAAGGTGAACGCTACTTTATTAATGCACAAGCTGCCCTACAAACTATTAATAATGCAACTAGCGACTTAATGACTCAACCTCTTAGAACCCAAACCCTAGCGATTAATGTTTTACCTAGCCTGACTATCAGTTGGCTTATCCCAAGAATGGAAGAGTTTAAGTCACGCTATCCTCATCTCTATGTTGACTTATCAATCGGAGATTTTGAGGTCGACTTTAACAAGGCAAACTTTGACATAGCCATACGCAGTAGCACCACCGTGCCCAAAGCGGCCAATGTATTAACCTTGATGGATGAAGATTTGTGTCTAGTCTGCTCACCAGAGTTAGCCCTTACTCTCACCAACCTTAACGACATCAACAATATGACGCTGCTGCAGCATACGACTCGACCGGGTTTATGGCAGTTGTGGGCACAAAGTGTTGGTATTACCCTCACCACAGAAAAGAAATTTGGTGTGGAACATTTCTATATGCTGAGCCAAGCTGCTGCTAGTGGTATGGGAGTGGCTCTTATTCCACGCTTTTTTATTGAAGATGAGCTTAAAAGCGGCAAACTGGTGATCCCATTTAAAGCAGATTTCACCAGTCCTTATCGCTATTACTTATTAACGCCAAAATCGAGCAACCTGCCGTTAAAAGTACAATCTTTTATCGACTGGCTACTCGAGCTTTTTAGCCCTTACCGGCAGCACTAACCCTGTTTGATAATAACCTTAACCTATTGAGTAACATTATTTTCAGCTAAATCAAACATCTCTAAGTAATTCATACCGGCATGAACACTCAAGTCGAAGTTAAGCACTTTATGACAAACATCATACAGTGCTTCGCCAAACCACTGCCTATCAAACGCTTCCAGTGCTTTAATGATGCCAGCATGGCCTAAATCCCCTTTCAAACTCTCCGGTGCCATGGCATCAACAAAGCTTGCGACTAAGCCATAAAGATCTCTCTCAGCTTCGCCTTCAACTTCCCACAGCCTTGGGTCTGCATACTGAGATGCATAATGACTCGCCGCAATATCTAGGCCAATACCAAAATTAACCAATATCGCTTTATTTGGATTACAAATGATGTTCTTAGGACAGATTGCGCCGTGATAAATATCCATTTGATGCATGTATTGCAGACCAGTTAGCAACTGAGTAAACCACATTAAGGGTTGCCCAAGACGGATCTCTTCAAGCTCGTCGATAGATACGCCATATTCCCACGCACGGGCAATAAATAGGTTTTCACTTTGGGGCAATTGACCAAAGGCCAATACTTTTTCAATATGAGGGTGATAAACCTTAGCAAGTGTGCGATAGATATTGCTCAGCATCGGCCAGTTAGCTTGCACTTTACTGTAGATTGACACACCGCACTGATATTGGCCTTGCAGATGCGTGGCGCGCCAGAACTGACTGGTTTCTTTAGCCGTAATAAACTGCTCTAGCTTAAAGTGGTGATCAATAATCGCACCAGCAGTGATGTCAACTTTCTCAGGAACAGTGTCGCATACCCCATGATCGATCAATGCCGACAAGTCACTACGCAGGGCATCTAAGTCGGTTGTGCTGCCAGCTATTGCCTCGCGATACCATTGATAAATCCGAGGTTGTTGCGTTTGCTCTGCAATCGTAAGGAAACCTTCTGCATAGGCTTTAATGTCTTCGTTATTGCTAACATTATCTTTGATGTCGATAAACTCGACGTCCCCCATATCAGAGACAAAAATACAATTACTGGTCCAACCGCCTACGGTAAAGCCTCTGCGATGGATCTGTTGCAGTCCAGTTACGCTGCGCCGCAGTATTTCAAGTAATTGATAGGTGGTCATCTGCTCAGACTGGAGCACATTAAGTGGCACACCACGTGGCATACGGATAGGAAGCACTAACTGCTCACCGTCTTGGATCAGTGGTGCACAATAGGGAACACCACAACATCCAGATAGAGATTGCAGACGCAAGAACTCACTTCTGAGTTGTGCTTCATGCGCCTCTGATTGATTGCTGTCAGTAAATTGGGTGGGGATAAGCACTTTTAGTAACCAGGGGGCAGTCCATTCACCGGGATTATATTCAGCTTGCCAGACTTCGAGCCCACTTTGTATAAACAAGCATTTAAGTTTAGTGAAGTCGTGAATTTGATTATTACGTTTCTCTACCACTGCAACTTGGCCAATGGTTTCCAATACCAGCTCTTTTTGGGTATCGGTTACTTGATGCTTCCTTGGCGCAGTTAGCCCCCACTCCTTGGTTAACGCGTCGACAATTTGCTTAGGGGTATAAATACTGAGCGAGCCCTGCTGTTTTTCAAGCTCAATTTCTTCACCTTTACGGCCGGTGACAAATACCATGCCTTGGCACCAAGGCGCATATACGCCAACGGGAATTTTGTGCTTGACGTTACCCGCTAAAACACGTGCAACGTAGTTAGCTTTGGCTAAGCTGTTATCCACTTCTCGGCCATCTAATGACCATGCATGTAAACCGGCATCTAAACGGCCGATATAGCCCTTTACGTCGACCACATACACGCCCCACTCGCCAATCACCAGCGCATCAACTTCCATTGCTTGACCCGATTTGGCAGGGATCTCAACATTTGTCAGTAGGATATAATCTTCAGGGAGCTCATCAGCTAACAACGAAAAAGCCCAACGTTCCGCATCGTTAACTGGGGTTCCAAAACTTATCATTCTTGCCATTCTTGTCTCCTTCTGTGGCAATTATTTTATTTTTCTATTGGCTTCATTTTCATCTGATAGGCACAAAAAAGCCACTAATATAAGTGGCTTAATTTAAATTTGATTGTGCAGCTTGATTTAGTGTTTACAACCATCACCGCACTCATGTGCGTCATCGGCAAAATCGTCATCGCCTTCTTGATGTTGCATCACTCCCCAACCGTCGGTAATACCACCAAACTCTTGGGCAAATTCATGTAGATTCAACTCTTGCTCTACAATAGTGTCATAGGTTGGCACCATGTTTAGGCAAACGATCAGCTCCCACTTACCTGAATCATCATTCAGCAGTAGTTCAATTTCACCTTCAAGATCAGATTTACCTAGCTCTTCAAGTGCTGACTCTGCATCACGTTGATCTTCAAAAACTAAGAAGAAGTCGACATCAAGTGCTACCGATAAGTCGATACCGGCATCAGCCATGGCTTCAAGCATTTTGCCATTATCATCATCTGGAAATTGCATGTTATTCCTCTCTTGTCACTTACTCAGCGATAATTTTAACGCTTTCGCCGTTAAAACTCACAACTTCACCAGCAATCACTTTTTTACGCTTGCGGGTTTCAACTTCGCCATTTACTGTCACGAGTCCTTCAGAAATCACGTGCTTAGCTTCGCCGCCAGCACTTAACATTCCTTGAACTTTCAACACCTTGTATAATTCTATGTATTCTTCGCCTGACTTTAATGTCAACGTTGGAGTATCTGAACTCACGGTATTTCGCCTTAAATAATCAAAACTGTCAGCATTATAGCACCCTATTGAGATGCCTATGCATGCTTTCGAGTGTCGTTAAACTCTTTCTGCTGCTAAGAGTCCATAAACGCAATCATCAAACCATTGCTCACCGATTTTACAATTCTCTCGCAACAGGCCTTCACGCTTAAAGCCGCACTTTTCCAGTACCTTGATTGAAGCAATATTTTGCTCTATACAATAAGCGATAAACTTGTGGGGCCCGTAGGACAGACATGCCCAATCAACAATGGCTTTTAAGCTCTCACAGGCATAACCTCGCCCATGAGCACTTGGATGCATCATATACCCAACCTCTATTTGTCCCATTTCTGCATCACTATTATGCAGCCCAATGAAACCAATAAAGTCTTGTGTATGCACATCTTCGATAATAGTGAGTAACCACTCGCCTACATCGAAATCATTTGCTTTTAATACACGCTCGAACTTATCTCGTATAACGGCTTCAGCCTGAGGTTTACGAACATATTCATTTAGTTGTTCACTTGAATGAGTATATAAAAAACTATCCCAATCGCTTGAGATAACCGTTCTTAACCTGAGCCTATCGGTATACAGTTCGAGCATGCTAATTCCTCTAAAACAAGCTAAGCAGTATTTAGCCTCTGCTTGTTACTTCTAGAAGGTGGTAGCCAAACTGAGTCTTTACAGGGCCTTGAACTTCGTTCAATGGCGCGCTGAAAACCACTTCGTCAAACTCTTTTACCATCATGCCTGGGCCAAATGAGCCTAAGTCACCACCTTGGGCAGAAGATGGGCAAGAAGAGTTTGCTTTAGCTACATCACCAAAATCAGCACCATCAAGGATCTGTTGCTTAAGTTCTAAACATTGTGCTTCATTATCAACTAGTAGATGTCTTGCAGTCGCTTGTACCATGGTTTACTCCAATAAAATAAATGTCATTGCCATTTAGGCAAAATAAAACCCTGTCAGTATATACCATTATTTATAGCCAAACGACTTGCAAATAATGACCATACCAACAGGGTTATCGCATCAGTATTAACTTACTTTTGCGCAGCTATCCAATCGTTTACTTTTAGTTCCATCACTTCCATCGGCAAAGAACCTGAAGTGAGGATTTGGTCATGGTAAGCTTTTAAGTCAAACTTATCGCCAAGCTCTTTTTCTGCCTGTGCACGCAGTGACAAAATCTTTAACTGACCGACTTTGTAACTTAGTGCTTGACCTGGAATTGCCATATAACGCTCAACCTCAGCGATAATATCTGATTCCGCCATTGGCGAATTGTCTTTCATATACTGAATCGCTTGCTCACGAGTCCAGCCTTTAGCGTGCAGACCAGTATCAACCACTAAACGCATGGCTCGCAGCATTTCATCTGAAAGCTTACCAAAGTATTGGTACGGGTCATTAAACAGCCCCATCTCAATCCCTAAGTACTCAGCATAAAGTGCCCAGCCTTCTTCAAATGCCGTATAACCGCCAAAACGTTGAAATTCAGGTACACCGGTTAACTCTTGCTTGATAGCAATCTGGAAGTGGTGCCCTGGCGCCGCCTCATGCAATGATAGAGTGGTCATGCCCCACTTAGGCTGCGCCTTAAGGTTATAGGTATTAATATAAAATACACCTGGGCGAGAGCCATCAACCGCTGGCGCATCGTATGAGGCACCCGCTGCCGATTGCTCTCTAAACCTCTCCACTGGCTTAACCACATAATCAGCTTTAGGCATGACGTTGAAATACTCTGGCATCTGACGATTGATTTGCTCTTTTAGCTCCATATAGCCATCAATCAAACCTTGGCGTTCTGTAAAGAAGTACTGCGGCTCTGATGATAATGATGCAAAAAACTCAGTTAAGTCACCTTCGAAGCCAACTTGAACACGCACTTTATCCATTTCAGATAAAATTCGCGCCACCTCGTCTAAACCAATCTTATGGATTTCATCGACAGGCATAGTCGTTGTTGTGTGAGAGTTAGCAAGGTGTTGATACCACACTTTACCGTTTGGTAGCCCCCACCAACCGTCTGTTGCGCGAGATGATTTAATATAAGTATTTTGAAAGTAATCACGAAGCACTGTAAGCTCTGGCAACAGCTGCCCTGCAATTAACGCTGTATACTCTTGAGTCAGTGCTTGCTTGTCCGCATCTGAAAATGACTCTGGCATCAAAGTGATCGGTGTATAGAACAAGCTATCAGTCACGTTATCGACAAGCTGGGCGCTCAATTGCGGAATAATACGCTCAACCAGCACTCGTGGCAGTACTACTTTGCTCTCGATACCTTCATCCATACGCACTTGAGCAAGCTTAAGCCACTCAATAAAACCTTGAAGTCGTTTCTCCCAGTTGCGGTAGTCTTCTACAGTCTTAAAGGGCTGCGCACTTTCACCACTACCTAGCTGAACCATGCTAATCACAGTGCTATAAAACTGGTTCATCGGCATAAAGTGATTTGGGAATGTCTCATCGGCTAAAGCTACGTTACGATCATAATTAAACATGTCATAACTAAGCTTCAACTCGTTTGAGAGCTGACTGCGGTCTATTTTCTTTACCTCTTTTAAATAACGCGTATTGAGCTCGTGACGCTGCGTTAAATAGGCATCAGACAAACCATCGCCAAATTGTTCGTTATAGTCATTCACACCAACAAATGTGGCGTAGATAGGTTCGAGCTTCAACAAATCATTAAAGTAATTATCCACTAACAATAGATAAGCTTGTTCAGCTGACTGTATTTGAGCAGCCTGCTCTGCTGTTTTTTGTGCTGTAATCTCTGATTGCTGTGCCTGTTTACTTTCGCTTTCACCGCAGCCTGTTAAGCCTAAAATTGCGCCAATTGACAGCGCGAGTACCGCCTTCCTCATTTTTTATTCCTTTTTATTTATTGTTCTTTTCTATACTTAAACCAGAGGTACATAAGGAGTCTTCAATGATCTATTCATTTAGTAACTCTGGTTTTAGGGATCCTGAAACAGGTGTTTATAACCAAACCTATTTTATGGAAGTTTTCAATCGCGAATGGCATCGCCATATGCGCGACCGTCAAGGTCTTGCCTTATTGTATCTATGCCCACACATTCATGAAACTATTTCTCAACCACAATTGTTAGAATTATTCATGAAGCAAGTACAACAAGCTCTGCAACGAGCTACCGATTTAGTCGCTAGACTTGATAATCAGGCTTTTGCATTAGGTCTTTTTGAAGTGGATGCTACTGGTGCTAACGTGGTGATTAAGCGATTAGAGCTTGCAATCGCAGAGTTTAATCACAATTTGAAGTCGCAGCGCCATAATCAAATTGAGTATGAATTGGGTGGCTGTGTATGTCAGCCAAACAAAGATATTTATTTAGAAACTCTATTTAGCACTGTTGAAAAACACACCAAGCACATGAAAGAGTCCTTGGCTGATAAACATATCATTATTAACCTCTAAGAGTAGATAAGCTGAAAATAAAAAAGCCCCTAAAAAGGGGCTTTTATACAGAAGCTTAAATTAAAGAGCGACGTTATGAACGCGCGCTTTTTCTTTAATGTAAGAGATATAGCTCTTAGCTGAACGCGCAGTCTTCTTATCATTAGCAGCAAGCTTGGCATACTTATATGCTGTCTTGTACTGCTTTTGATTTAAGTAAGCAAGGGCAAGTTCGAACTGAACTTCACCAGGGCTTTTAACCCCCGCATCCAACGCTTTCTTAAGTGCTGTAATAGCAGCTTTATGCTGACCATCTAGCGACAAAATACGGCCTTGTCTGAGGTAAAGCTTACCAGCGTTATTGATTGCAGCCGCTTTACCATAAGTTTGAGCAGCATTTTTCAGCTCCTTAGCATTATGATAAAAACCAGCAAGAGTCGTTAAGCTCTTTTCATCTTCCTTAATTAACCCAGACTTCATATGCTTAGCGTAGATCTGCGATGCATTAAATGGCGCGCCATTTTGTGCAAGCAGTTGAGTCAAACGCGTAATATTACCCGCCGTCTCCAAAAATCCATTTTTATAAGCTAAGTCATATGTAGCAAGTGACTTAGTGAAGTCTTCGGTCATTAGATAAAACTGAGCTAACTGAACCCAAAGGCGCTTGTCGTCTGGAAATAATGGCACCATGACTTCAAGCACATTAACCGCTTGCTTATACTGCTTCTTGTTAAAGTAAGCAGTCAGCTTCATCTGATATAAGCCTTTATCAGGCTTATCAGACAGGGTTAAGCCTTTATCTGCAACCGCAATCACCTTGTCCCACTGCTTCTGCTCAGAATATGCAATACCTATACGCTTATAGACTTGTGCATCTTCTTTACAGGTAAACTCCATCCACTTGTAATACATTGGGATAGACTCTTTGAACTGCTTCTCTCCAATCAGGAGGTCTGCATAGAGTCTTAGAGTTTGCGCGTGATCCGTGCCGCCTAAGATATCAGCTTCAACCGCAGACTTAAGGTGCTTAGTCGCCCTACCCATCTGTCCTTTTTCCGCATAGAAGTTACCTAACATACGGTCGATATAAGCTTTATCAAAATCGTTATTAACATTGGCCTCTAGAAGAATGGCAATAGCTTCATCAAGATTACCTTCGGTATAGGCTTGAAAAGACTTTTGCACTTTCTTAGAGGCACTTTGGCCAACGGCTTTCGATTTACGCTTCTCAATCGGGCACTTCTCGGCAGCATAAGCAACCGGTGCTAGCGCGATACTTCCACCTAAACAAAGTAATAAAGCGGCAGCAATCGAATTAACTTTACGCATAATTATCTACCTCCTTTATCTAGAGTGAAATCAAGTTGGACCGTCATGCCAGTTTGTTTAAGGGCTTTACCGTCAACAATCTTTGGCTTGTACTTCCACTTTTTAAGTGCACGGCGCGCTTCTTTATCAAATAAACGCTTTGGCTCGGCTTTGATGACTTTAACGTCTTCAACACCACCTAGCTCATTAATGGTAAAGCTAAGTTGTACCCAACCTTCTTTTCCATCACGTGCTGCAGCAATTGGATACTGAGGCTCGATTCTCACGATAGGTGTAGCATCACCATCTCGTGTCATCATATTGCCTAGTTTAAATCCAGTGTTTGCACCACCGGCATCAACCCCACCCATGTTAAATGACATATTTGTATCAATGTCAGATGAACTATCTGGTGGCGTAGTATCCGGTTTTGGCGGCTGCTCTGGGGGTGTTGGCGGTTTAGGCTTAACCCTTGGCTTTTTCTGCGCTGATGCATCATCTTTGTTCATGGTGATTTCTATGACAGGTGTTTCTGTCGAGGAATCGTGGCGGGTTGGACCGCCACCTACCAAAAATGCCATGAAGACAAACAAAGCAAAAGTCACAGCAGCACCAATTATCAGTGATACTATTCCTCTCAGCATATTATTCGTTCCCCGCCGATACAGATATCTTATCGATACCCGCAGCTTTAACGTTATCAAGAACCTTAACCACTAAACCATGTCTAGCTTCTTGGTCTGCTTGAATCAATACTGCAGCCTCTGGTGCTTCTGCAAGCATACGCTCTACGTTTGCAGTTACACGTTCGATATCAACTTGACGGTTTTCCATCATGATGACACCCGTTTTGCTCACACCGATAAAGATGTTAGCTGAAGGCTTCTTCGTCGCTTGTGACGCTTCAGGCTTGTTATAGTCAAGGCCTGATGGCTTTACAAACGATGTTGTTACAATAAAGAAGATAAGCATGATGAACACGATGTCGAGCATCGGGGTCATATCAATCTCAGCTTCTTCTTCTACGCTTGAATGCTTTCTACGTGCCATGTTCAATCTCTCTCTAGTGGTGAGGCATGCTGTCTTTTAGCTTTGCTAAACTGATTTTCATTTTTGCATCAAGGCGAGTACTGAAGAATACTCCCGATAATGCTGCCACCATTCCCGCCATTGTCGGCATGGTCGCCATTGAAATACCAGCTGCCATCATACGAGCATTACTCGTCCCATGAACTGCCATCACATCGAATACTGAAATCATACCGGTTACGGTACCTAGTAGACCTATCATTGGACAGATTGCTACTAACGTTTTGATAATCAGCATACGTGCCGTTAAATCTTGCTTCGCTTGGGATACCCAAGCTTCACGGATGCGGTGTGCATACCAAGAGGTTGAATCCTCTCGTGCTTCCCATGCAGCAATGATTGCTTTGTGCTCTTTTGGTGATATCCAATTTAGATACCAGTAGCGTTCAAGCATCAATACCCACATAACAAACAATACAGCTGCCACTAACCAGAGGACGTCGCCTCCGGAGGCCATGAAGCCCCTGACGGAATCCCAGATATCCATCAGGAATAACATTAGGCTTTCCTCTTCTCAGCGTGTGAAGCAACAATACCCGCACTTTGCTCTTCAAGTACTTGAACAATTGTCTTGCTACGTGCAACTACGATTGCATGCATAAGCATTAGCGGTAGTGCAGCAACTAGACCTTGAACTGTCGTCATAAGTGCCATAGAGATACCACCAGCCATTAGCTTAGGATCGCCAGTACCGAATAACTGGATGCTTTGGAAGGTTGCAATCATACCGGTTACTGTACCTAGTAGACCCATCATAGGTGCAATAGCTGCTAGAACCTTGATGATAGAGATGCGAGTTTCTAACGCTGGTGTTTCTTTCAGAATTGCTTCGTCAAGTTTCAGCTCTAGTGTTTCAACGTCAACATCTTTGTTGTCTTGGTATGCTTTAAGTACGCGGCCAAGCGGGTTGTTACCTGGGTTATCTAGGTTCTTACGCTGCGCCTTAACTTTAGCACCAACAACTCCTAGCGTGATTAGACGCTCGATAGAGATGATTGCACCAAGAACAAGTAAAGCGATAATGATGTAACCGATAGTTCCACCCGCTTCAATACGCTCTTCAATCGTTGCTTTTTGCGTAAAGATGTTTAGAAGAACACCACGAACAGGGTCGATATAAAGATTAGCTGTACCTGACGTTGTATTTTCGAAAGCGGCAGCAGATTTAACTTGATAACCATCAGGTTGCTGTGACAGCTCCTGGATTAGGCCAAGATCGGCGTTGTAAACAACATACTGACCATCGGCAATAAGGTTATATGCACCAACTCGAGTAATAGTCGTGTCATTCACGCTACCGTCGATACCAGTAACAGTGCCTTCAAACTTAACAACCTTTCCAGATTCAGCCATTTCAAACAGCTGCTCTTCCCAGAAACGCTCTAGCTCGTCAATCTTTGGCAGTTGTTTGCGTGCACCAAGGTCTGCAATAAATACGTCACGACCAGGGTACTGTGCAGAGATATTAGAACCCGCTAGCTTACCAGCGAAATCACCCGCATCACCTTTAACAACACCAAACATCTCACCCAAGTCACCTTGAGCCGTTTTTAAGTCTTCTTCTAACTGACCGATTTTACGCTCGTTATCCAAAAACGCTTGGTTTAAGTCTTTACCGCGTTGGCGCTCTGCAGCTAAAGCATTTTTTTCACGCTTTAGTAGTTGAGCTTTATCGCCACGCTCATTTTTAAATTCTTGCTCACGCTTTACGTTAGTCTTAGATGCATTAGCACGATCAACTTTTACTTGATTAAGTAATTGGTCGATTGTTTTAGGCGCATCTGCAGCGCTAGCTATACCGGCCGTTAAAGACAGGCTCGCAGCAACGATTGCTGTAGTGATAAACTTCTTCATTATTGTGCAGCCTCCGCAGCAGGAATTGGTAACGAGAATAGATCCGGTGCACCCTGTTTACGTGCAATTCGAATACCTTTGGTTAGCTCACGAAGCGTACCATCTTCTAACTGATCCCAACCTTTAGTTTCATCGTTATACATCCAAGCTGTTTTACCGTCTAAGCTCATCGCATACAGTGAAACACGACCAAAGTTAAAGAAGTCTACTAACACTTCCTTGCCATCAAGATCTAGCTTGCCGGTTTTTACAGTTAATGTTGTACCGTATTCACGCTCGATTGAGTATGCATCTAAAATTAGACGATACTTTTCAGCAAGCGTTACTTCAGCACTGTTTAGGAGGTTCTTGAGGTTTTCAACGCGCTCTACACGAACTTCCTTATTAAATGGAAGATCTAAAGCCACAAACTGCTCTAATGCGTCAACCATCTTAAACATCAATGGCACTACGCCTTGACGTAATGAATCAACGCCGTTGATGTCATTCTGAATAGATTTCATAGTAGCTTCTTGGTCTGCAACCAGACCTGCTACGTAGTCGTTATAAGATTTTAGTGATTCACGTTCATCAGCAACTGAACCGTACTCGAACAACATGTCCTGAGCCTGGTCAAAATACTTATCAACTTTCTTCTGAGACGTTGCTGCTTCAGCGTGAATTTTAGCGTCAGCTTTCTGAACATCAGAAAGAGGATCGGCCATCACTAAGTTGCTGCCTGCTAAGGCTAGTGCGCCAATGAGCGCTGTAGCGATTTTTGTTTTATTGCTTACCTTGGACATAGTTCCCAACCAATTTGAAGTGATTAAAAAAGCTTTAACTTATCGACAACAGGGTGCGTGCGCTTATTTTGCTTTAGTTCCCTATTGCCTAAGCCCGTCTTTCTATTGTGATTGTTAATTATTATCTTCCCTTTTCTACATCTTCGAGGATGTAGACCCGCTGGCATCATTTCACAAAATGTTGACCTGTGTCAACATTTCGAAAGGCCTAAAACTGCTGGAAAACGAGCTTAGAAGATGGAAAACAATCAAAAGAGGCTTTTTCCATAAACGAGTGTTAAATATAATAATTTTAAAAAAATTGCAAATGCACAGGCACACCTGCAAATAGCTGATTAATAAGACTTATAACATTACCAGTAACGAGACCATAATTAACATTTTATTAACACACGCTAGTAAAACCTGTAAAAGATTTGCGTGAAATGGATGCAATATAAGCCTAGTCTTTCAAAACTAGCAGGTAAAAACGCTAGACTGGTAGTCAAATTATTAGATAGTAAGCCCTGTGGCAGGTTTTAAGTTATTAGCAATAACTTATAAGGTTATTGTATAAAGTTTGGCGCTAAGAGATAGATGGAACAAGTCTGTACACACTCAAATCGTGACTAAATTTACACTTCGGTGCTAAATAGAAAATCATTCAAAAAATAAAATTTGATACCAGGCAAAACTAGCTCATTAACTCGATATAGCCCCCCAATCAGCTGGCTTGCCATCAAGTAAAACAGGTGAAAACTAAATGTTATGGAAATAAAAAACCGCCAACAAGAGAACTTGTCAGCGGCTTTAGCTTAGAGAACTAACTTTACGTTAGCGAATCATTAGAACTTTTGCGTTAGACGCAATGAGTATGAACTACCAAACATACGGTATGTTGATGGATCAGTACTCGCGTTAAATCCATTATCGATATACGGTGGTTTTTCATTTGAAATATTAGTGAAATTCAAAGAAACACGTGTACCCGTCTCGAAAGAATATGCAAACGCTAAATCATGATATAGCTGAGAATCGATTTTCTGAAGGTAGCCTTCTTCCCAGAACGCTGTCGCAGCAGTTGTAGCACCAATGTACTCTGCGGCATAACTTACAGATAGATCATTCCAGTAATAATCTAGGTTGAAATTAACTTTATCTTCAGCAAACGTCTCACCAAGACTGAAGTCAAATGTTCCAACCATTTCACGAGCTTCTGCACCAACATAGTCTGTATCTTCACGCTTCAATAAGTGAGTCCAGCCAATAAATGCTTTGAAATCACCAATAGACGTATCAAAGTTATAACTAAACTCTGAGTCGATACCTGATGCAGTACGAGAAGCTAAGTTTCGGTTTGCAGCAAAAAATTGCATTAATCGTTCCATCAGGGTTACGAGTAATCTGCTGACATTCATTAGTATTTAAATCGTCATAACATAGGTTAAGAACGTTCGTTGCAGACAATGAGTCGATGACGTTGTCTAACTTAATATCCCAGTAATCAACAGTTACGTTGAAGCCTTCTAAAAACTCAGGTGAATATGAGATACCGACAGTAACAGTATCACCTTCTTCAGGTTTCAAGTCTGGGTTACCACCAACACGAGCACGCAACTGTGAATCAGATTGTGTTGCACCGCCAGCTGGAACAGCTTGTGCTAAACATAGCGCTTGGCCTTCTGCAGATAAATAACCAAAACCTTTAGTATTACAAGGGTCTTGATCTGTTGGGAAGCTGTCAGACTGACCAGCATATAGTTCGCCAACGGTTGGAGCACGATACACCACCAGGGACAACCGGTAAGCTGAAGTGCACATAAGATTAAACGTACGTTTTCGACATGCAATCGAGCAACTATATAAAGCTTAACTTTTTGTATGGAATAAATTAAGCCCTCTTAAGTTTTGGCTTAAGAGGGCTTTAGGTTATTGATTAATAATTAGAACTTCAACCTTACACCAGCATAATAACGACGTCCGACAGCATCGTATGTTCCTGCATCAGTCTCAGTACCTGTATTACTTCCAGGAAGACCTGTAATAATTGGAGGTGGTGCTTGGTCAAACAAGTTATTTACGCCAACATAGAATTCAGCCATATCCCAAGGTTGGTACGCAATATTCATGTCATGATAAGTAACAGACCCAATACCTACAGATTCAGGTGCTAAGTCATAACCAGATAGCCAATCATCATCTAGGTAAGACTCACCGATAAATGTAGTGCTCCAAGAAACGGTTAAATCTTCATAATTGTAACCAAGGGTTAAATACCACTTATTCTCAGGTGCACCAATTTCACCTTTGAATGTATCTTTATCAGAACCAGGAAGCGGATTTGTATAACCTTCGATTACATGAGTATAAGCCAGTCGAGCATTCACTTGCCCAGCTAGATTATAATCCTCGAAGTCTTTAGCATAACTAACAACTAAATCTACGCCTTCTGTAACGTAACCACCACTGTTTGTATCTCCTGAATCAATATACTCAAGAGAACCAGCACTATTCGAGCCAACATCTTGTGGGCGACGAGTCACAAAAGAACACAAAGATGCATCACCACCGTAACATTGGTCAAGGATGAATTGACGCGGAGTTGATACGATTGCATCTTCAATTTCAATATCAAAGTAATCTATATTGAAGTCAAAATCTTCAATAATTGCTAGACCTTCAGGTGAAATAGCGACACCGAATGTCGTAGATTTACCTTTTTCAGGGCCCAATTCTTGGTTGCCGCGGTTAAAGCCACTAACGCCCTGCAGATCTGCCTGGTTAAGAGTAAACTCTCCGTTTGCAGCAATGTTAGCCATAACACCAGCATCGGCTCGACATGCTTCTGCTTGCGCGCCACTCGTTGTTGCCGTAACCCCTAGACATGGGTCTGTGAGGCCTGTAGGGAAAGTCTGACTAGGTGGTGAGTATAATTCATTAATATTAGGCGCTCGAGTAGATATTGCTCTAATAGCTCTAAAGCGTACCTCTTCAATTGGAGCCCAATCTAGCGCCACATTCCAGCTATCTGTGTTACCTACAGTTGAGTAATCAGAGTAACGATATGCACCACGTAAATTTAGCTGCTCAGCCATAAATACGCCATCTAAAAGAGGAACGTTAACTTCAGCAAAGTATTCAATAACATCAAATTCACCTTCTGTACGAGGAATTGCGTTACCACCGTTCAAACCTGATTGCTGAAGCGCGTCGAACTCACTACGGGAGTACTCTTCACGATACTCTGTACCTACAGAAAGCCCCACGATACCAGCAGGCATTTCGAATAAGTCACCAGAAAGATTTAAACCAGCGGTTTTTTGCGATGTAAACGTTGCTAATAAACCTGGCGCTTGGATGTAGTTTGCACCTGCAGCAGTAATTGAGTTTGCACCAAATACGCTTACAGGCACACAACCTTCAGCACGGGCATCGGCGTCACGACAAACGATGTCGCCATTTTCATCCTCAACAGCCTCTAAAGCAGAACGGAAGTTTAATGAATTAAACTGACCGCTAGAAACTTGAGATTCTAATGTTTGTCCATACCCATAATGTGCATTGACATACCAACCTTCAGTCAACTCACCATCAACTCCAGCAACAATTTGGAATGTACCACGATCAGCGACATTTCCTCGTGCTGCGACATCGGCTAGACGACGAGTGAAGAAAATATCACGTAAACCGTCGCCATCTGTATCTGTTGCTGAATTGAAAATGGCATCTGGTACAAACGCATTTCTAACAATCGTACGCTCGTACTCACCAGGATTCATTGCACTTTCAATAAATGTTTCATATTCAAGTGGCATTTGTCCGCCAGAAGCAGAAAAAACATCATCTGAAGCCATTGGGAATGGTTCTAACTGGGTCGTAGCTTGAGTTGCCGCATAAGTTCCTTCTAGGAAGGCATTCCAGCCATCTGCAAACTCATATTTGCCAGTAGCGGCTAACAAGTAACGCTCTGTAGGGATTGCAATGGTACGGTATGCACTACGATTGAAACCATTAGCTTCTTGAGTATCGCTGCCGTTAGTCGACCAACCGTTAATTAAATTACCATTACTATCGTAAGTATACTCCTCATCGCCAGCCCAGAAGTGTCCTTGTGGCGCATAGCTAGAGTAGAATGGGCGGTTAGGGGTGAAAAAATCATCAGGATCACCAGTCCACCATGCACCTAGAGACGCCTGGTCGACAGCCGAGCGGTCACGGTCACGAGAATAAACAGCTCCTTGCTTAGTGTAAGCGCCATGAACCATGACGTTACCTTTACCATCGCTAGAGTTTGTTCCCATAGTAAATTGAATTTGATCTTCTTTTGAATCACTTTCTTGGCTTTGACCAGTCTGAACATCAAATTCAATGCCTTCAAAGTCTTTCTTGTAAATAATATTAACAACACCAGCTACCGCATCAGAACCATATACAGCTGATGCACCACCGGTCATGATTTCTATACGCTCAATAAATTGAGTCGGAATTGCATTTAAATCAACAGCCGATGAACCTGGTACACCAGAAACAAAGCGGCGGCCGTTAACAAGTACTAAAGTACGTGCACTCCCCAAATTTCTTAAGTCAACAGTCGCAACACCAGCACTAGCTGTGGAAAAATTTGAGTTAGTACGACTAATACCTGGAGTACCAAATGCCGGATTTTTAAGTAATAGTTCCTGAATATTTGCAACACTTGACGTATCAATTTCTGACGCATCAATAACCTGAACAGGTGTAAACCCTTGCATATCAGTTGTACGAAGTCGTGACCCTGTCACCTCAATTTTTTCAATTGTTTCTAATTCAGACTCTTCAGCTGCGAATACTGCTGGAGCGGTAAAAGCTGCTGTCATTGCACCACTAACTAGTGCTAAACGCACTGAGTTAGATAGAAAGTTATTCTTATACATTGTAAATCTCCCTGGACTCTCTTTTATTTTTTTAGCAATTCACATCAATTAACGAAAAGTTACGTAAATGAGAATTTGCACACAAATAAAAACACACTGGAAACATATTTACAACATCTGCATCTCATCAAGCTTTTTTCGATACAATTACAAAGAGATAACCTCTTAAACACTAAGCAGCTAAATTATCTTTAACGAATACTTACTGGATTACTTGATTGTTCTGAGAGGCTTTAAGTTTTACTCAACAGCCAGACCCTACTTTATAAAAATACAAATCAACTTACACAAATGACTGAAAGTCAAAGAAATAATAGAGGTGTGACATTTTTAAACAATGAAAAAACTTCACCCCGAACTGATTTTTTTTGGTTATTTTTAACGCAGGTAACACAAAAGTACTGCCCACCGATTTTGATTGCTTTGCAAATAAACCAGCAGTATTTAAAGGGGGGAATAACACTAAAGACAGTTGATACGCATTATGTGTAAACAATTCATTCCAGACAGTTCGACCATTACAAACACCGAGAGTGGAACGCAAAACCCTGATAAAAAAGAAATAAATTACTAGAAGGGGAAATTAAATCTATTGAAAAATAAAAAACATGGAAATGTGCTAACTGAGTGTTTTTCAGACAGAAAGAGAGCGCCTGCCGTTAACAATATGAATAATCATACTCATTACCTAGATTGACACCACCTCAAACCACTCCAAACCACTCCAAACCACTCCAAACCACTCCAAACCACTCCAAACACCGAACCGTAAAATACAACTTTTATAATATTTATAACTAAATAGCATAACCAGCCAATATTAAAGCAAAAAAAAGCGCCCTTAATAAGGCGCTTTGTTCACTTTCGTGTTTTACACATTAAAGCGTGTAACGGATACCTATTGCGATACCGTCATCTTCTGATTTAGCCATTGCTGCAGCATTTACACCAGTGAAGTCGCTATAGTCTTTACGACCTTCTAGATAAAGCACGGTATTGGTATCCCAAACATAGTGAACACCAGCAACCACAAACTGACGCTTAAATACATCACCATCATATGCCGCTTCGTATTCACTGCCCGCATCTAGGATGTTGTAAGAGATGAAAGTACGAATGCCGTTTTCAAACTTGTAAGATGCTAGAGACTCTAGACCCTTAGCTTCAGGCATCATACGGCCTAGGTTATCAGTATCGTGGTACTCTTGCTTGTTTACGTTAAATGCTGCGTAAACACCTTCTGCGTCCCAGTTACCCCAAGTTGCACCGACACCATAGATAGAATCAGTTTCAGTTAGACGCTTACCTGCTGAAGTAGTTGCTTCAAACTCGCCTAGGTTGAAACCTGCAGTCAACGTTAGCATATCAGTTACATTATACGTAGCTGCGCCACCGTAGGTGTAGTTGTACTCAACAGTTGTCACTGAGCTCTTAATATTTACACCAGCAGCTTTAACTGACATAAAATCAGCTGTAGGGAAAATTGGATTAGAAGCGTTTGGCACTTCATCCACTTCAAACGTATCTTGCTTTAGCTGTGCTTGCAAAGCGAAGCTGAAATCACCAAACGCATTACGGTATTGAACCGTTTTATCACCGCGACCAGTACCGTTAATCGCACCGTCTGCTTTATTATATGTGTAAGTACCTGATGCATTACCATCCCATACGAAACCGTAGTTAGTGTTGTAAACTACGTCGTACCATGCGCCCCACTGCTTACCGATAGTGATAGAACCGTAAGTATCGTGGCTAAGACCCACGTAACCTAAACGGTTATTAAGAAAATCACCACTTTCAGACTCAAAAGTACTGTTGCTATTGTAAACAATTTTACTGTCACCGAATGGGTTTACGCCCCACTCTAACTTGGTGTAGGCTTTCCAGCCATCGCTCATCTGACGGGTAAAACCGAAATTAATACGTGAAGCGCCGTTAACTACTTCCGTAGCACCCTGTGTATTGATGATGCGAGCATCGACAAAACCACCGATTTCTACTGCATTTTTATCATCTTTATAGATTTCAATCGCTGATGCTGTTGGCACAAATATAACTGCTGCCAAAGCTGATGCTACTAGAGTCTTTTTCATTTAATTTGCCTAACCTTAATGTTGTTCAGTCTGCTTCATTCAAATCGTCTTCCATTCCGTTGTTTTCTTTCTATCCTGATTACAAATGAGATTATCAAAAGATCTGCAACCACTCAAAGACGAACATCACACTATTCGCTAGATTTTGCACTTAATTAACTAGCAAACACAGAAACGACGAAGGAAAGAACCATTTGTTAACATTTTTTTAGCAGCCCATTAATGCAGTGCAAACTAAATTAACGACATTTGATTTGTGGTAACCTCAGTGAAACTGGTTTTCATAATTGAAAGTATTGGTTCAGCAATAGGCTCTAGTTGCCGAGAAAGGTAGTAATTATAATCAATTAATGCGGATGTATGTGACACTGGTTCAGCCCCATTTAATGTCATCACATATTCAATTCTGGCCCCACGCTTACCGTACTGAGGATCCCCTGTTGTTTCACATAGTTTACGTGCTGCTTTTAAATGGGGAGCAGACTTGGCGGTGTACTCGCTTAGATCTCGTCTAAGCTGTTTTGTAAAAATGAGCTCATTATCGAGTTCACCACGATTCAACTTCTCTGCAGTGTCTCTGAGGTAAGACTCGACAGCTTGTTGCTGAAATAGTCTCTCATAGAGTTCATATTGAACTCGCCTTGCCAACGGCGACCAATCACTACGGACCTGTTCCATTCCTTTAAATATCAACTCGGAATCACCTAAGCTGTTGCGCTTAGTGCCAACATAACGTTTTTTTGAGCCCTCTATGGAGCCCCTTAGTGTGGGCATAAAAAACTGTTCAAAATGAGTTTCAAACTCCAACTCTAGAAAACTCTCTAGCTCAAAATCACTGTTAAGCTTGCTGCTCCATAATTGATTCACTTTTTCTGCTAGCGATTTGCCGGTTTGTTGGACTTGTGCCAGTTCAAAGTCATTTCCCAGCCAAACAAAGGTAGAATCAGTATCACCGTAAATGACCTCATAGCCTTCAGCTTCGATCCAGAGCCGCGTTTGTTTCATGATTTCATGACCACGCATGGTAATTGAACTCGCAAGCCTTGCGTCGTGAAAAACACAGCCGCGCGAACCGAGCACACCATATAAAGAATTCATGATGATCTTTATCGCTTGTGACAAGGGGGCATTATTATGTAACTTTGCGTCTTCTCGTGCCGATGAAAGGTGCTCGATTAACCTAGGTAAAATGGGCTGCTCACGGCTAAACCATGCGCCTAAGAAGCCTTGAACGGCTTTGTCTTGCTGTTGATGACTTGCAAGATTTAGCCCCTCAACCAAGCCTTTAGGATCTATAAGGAAGGTGCGAATAATTGAAGGGTATAAGCTTTTAAAATCGAGCACTAAAATATGGCGGTACAGACCCGGTACCGAGTCCATCACATAACCACCAGGGCTTTCTATGCCATCACTAACAGGTTTACTCGGCGCAACAAAGCCCGATCTATGCAAATGAGGAAGGTATAGATTGTTAAATGCCGCGACAGATGCACCAACACGGCCAAGCTCTAAACCTGTAAGTTTGGCGCGCTCAATGACAAAATCAAATAACTGGGTCTTCTGAAAAATATCCCAAACTAAGCGGCTATCAGTTAGATTATAATGCGCCAACGCGGGCTTATCATTTAAAAATAGATCGTTGATTTCATCAATACGATTATCAACATTATGAATCGCTTTACCTTCATCCAGCAGTTGCTGCGCTACAAACTCCAATGAATAGCGATCAAATTGATAAAAAGCGGCCTTAAGCCAATCAATACCATCTAATACGACACGGCCAGGAAGCGACAAGGTTTCGGGTCTAAACTTATCTTCGACCTTCCAACTAAGAGTGTGGTTATCACGGCCAATATTAAGGGTGATGTTATGGTGTTTCGCTCGGCGATAAAGCAAGGCCAAATCAAAAGTGACCACTGACCAACCAATAATAATGTCGGGATCATATTCATTAAACCAGGCAATTAAGCGATGTATTAAATCGGCTTCAGTTTGTGCCCATTCAATATAATCTTGCTCACAAGCTTGGCTCTGTCCGACCATAATGACCTTTTGGTAGACGATACCCTCGACCGTTTGCCCATACAGACCAACTGAGTAGAGTTCGCCGCTAAAGCTGCACTCAAAATCTAAAGAAATTGCTTTGAGGCTTATGCTTGATTCAGTCTTACGCGCGCGGCTTGCAATAAACAGTGGTTGATGTTTAACCGGATCTAAGTCCTCAGCTGCAACTTGTTGTTTGTCTATAAAATGCTCTTGGAACTGTCCCTGAAACTCTGCATCTAATGCAATAAAGCGTTCAATTAAAAATCGATGTTCAGCTTTAACATCGGCTTCAAACAGCTCAATATCGAGATCTTTTGCAGCTCTCACTAACGTGCGTAACTGCCTAGCATCGCTACAATAAAGTCCTGATACGGGGATATTTTGAAAGCTCTTAAGTGAGAGTTCACGACGGCGGATCCCTCTGAGACCAGCGCAGTGTAATAAGCGAGATGCATCAGTCGAATGTATAAAGCAAACATGCTCCTGATGAGGGATTTCAACTGTTATAGGGCCCGTTTGGGTTTGAATAAAATACTGTAAAATAAGGCTGCCCTGCCGGTGGATGGCATGGCGAGTCAATACTCTACCTTTAATCACTTGCTGCATGCTCAACCTTGAATTCATACTTTATACTCAATTAAATACACTATTAATCACTAAACGCTTCTTAGGCTAAGTAATCACTGTTATTATGTACAGCACTATTTATTAGCTCAGTGCATTCATGTTATCCGCAGACGTTAAAACTCAAATTCGTACTATATATAAGGGCATTTCTGCATCCTTGCCTAACTTTCGTCCTCGTCGGGAGCAAAACTATATTGTTGCGGAAATATCAAAAACGCTTGCTGGAGAATATGACAAGAACCGCCGTATTATCGTGGTAGAAGCTGGCACGGGTATTGGTAAATCACTGGCTTATATTCTGGGCTCAATTCCACTGGCATTGGCCAGTAAGAAAAAGGTCTGTATTGCAACGGCGACAGTCGCACTGCAAGAGCAGCTGCTGCATAAAGACCTGCCTTTTTTTCTGCAACAATCAGGGCTCGACTTTACTTTTGGTTTAGTCAAAGGCCGTCAACGCTATGTATGTTTATCTAAGTTAGAAATGTTAGTTGGCCCAGATAACAGCACCCAAATGGCAATGTGGCAAACCAAGCCAGACCAAAGCCAAGTCGACATGTTAGAAGGTTTATTAAAAGACTATCAAGCAGGCACTTGGAATGGTGAACGCGATACGTTAACTAAGCCACTACCAGATCACCTATGGCAACAGATAGCATGCGATAAACATAGCTGTCATCGCCAACTTGCTAACCATAGAAACTGTCCTTTTCATAAGGCACGTGAAGATATCGATACGTGGGATGTGCTGATTGCTAACCATAGCTTGCTATTTGCTGATCTAGAGCTCGGTGGTGGCGTAATTTTGCCTGATCCCGAAGATCTATATTACATCATCGATGAAGCGCACCACCTACCTATTGTCGCCAGAGACTTTAGTAGCGCACAGTCGACCGTGCGCGGCGCAACTGACTGGCTTGATAAACTGAGCAAGACCACCAGCAAACTGCAAAACCAGATTAAAAGCAACTATATTATCGCGCCCGCGCAGTCGATGCTCGACCATATCGGTGATATTGCGGGTCTACTTAATCAAGTGGCGCAGTTTTGTGACGCGCAATCAGCAAAATTTGATAACCCAGAAAATCGCTTCCGGTTCGAACACGGTAAATTGCCTTCTGCATTATCGGTTCAAGCTGAAAATCTAGCAACGGCATCCAATTTGGCACTAAAGCAATTTAATAAAATGCTTAGCCTGCTAAACGAAGCAATAAAAGATGGCGAGATCCCCAAGCATCAATCAGAAGCATTACTATCTGAAACAGGCTTTATGCTGCAACGGCTTGAGAATTCACAAAAGCTGTGGAAGATGATGGCCAAAGAAGACAGCCCGAAAGGTGCACCTATGGCACGTTGGATTGAGCAACTAACGGGTAAGCAAGCCGATTACCTCTTTAGCGCCTCGCCAATAGAGGTCGGATTTATGCTAGAAAACCTGTTATGGAATAAGGCCGCTGGTGTCGTACTTTGTAGTGCCACATTGCGCGCGTTAAACAACTTCAATCACTTTACTCATCAAGTCGGGCTATCGATTAATGACGGCAGTCGCTATTTAGCTTTAGACTCGCCTTTTGATTTTGAGCAAAACGCGACCCTATTTTTACCTAGAATGGACTGCGAGCCAACGGATGACAAGTATACCGATGAGTTAGCCAAGCATATCATCGCACTGGTCGAAGACGAGATGGCAAGCTTAGTCTTGTTCGCCTCTTATTGGCAGATGGAAAAAGTCGCCGACTTAGTCGAAAGTAAAATTAAAACAGGACTACTGATCCAAGGAACCCTGCCAAGACAAGAAATTCTGAAGCAGCATAAGGCCCGATGTGATGAAGGCAAACCAAGCATTATATTTGGCACAGGCAGCTTTTCTGAGGGTCTCGATCTGCCAGGCGACTATTTAACTAACCTTATTATTACCAAGCTTCCTTTTGCCGTGCCGACCTCTCCCGTAGAGCAAGCACACTCAGAATACATCAAGATTAAGGGTGGTAACCCATTTCTGCAGCTTACGATCCCAGATGCTTCACGCAAACTGGTGCAAAGCTGTGGTAGATTGTTACGTAAAGAACAGGATTATGGCCGGATTTCAATCTTAGACAGACGTTTAGTGACTAAACGCTACGGAAAATCTCTGCTCGACGCCCTGCCACCTTTTCGCCGTGTAATTGAATAGGACGACCATTGGATTTATTTCTCGACCCAAGTAGTTGGGCCATACTCGCATTAGTCGGTTTTATTGCCGGGTTTATCGACGCTGTTTCAGGCGGCGGCGGACTGTTGTCGATCCCGGCATTGCTAACCATGGGCGTGTCACCCCATATGGCACTAGGTACCAATAAGCTAGCCGCGAGTTTTGGCTCCTCAATGGCAGCTTACACCTACTATAAGCAACGCCTATTTTCACCATCATTGTGGTATCACACTTTTATTGCCACCTTTATAGGCGCAGTAATCGGTACCTTTATCGTCTATTTAATAGATAATCAATGGCTTGAAAAATGGCTGCCTATCATGATTATCGCTATCGCGCTTTATACCCTATTTCAGCCTAATGCCATGGGCGATAACAACCACAAGATCCCGACTAAAGCTAAGAGTAAACTAAAACAATGGCTACAAGGCTTGCCATTAGGCTTTTACGATGGTTTTGCAGGTCCTGGTATTGGCGCTTTTTGGACAGTATCAAGCACTGGTCTGCACAAATTGCCTCTACTCTATAGCTGTGGACTCGCCAGAGCCATGACCTTTACCAGTAACCTCACCTCACTGATTATTTTTATTATGTTAGGCAAGGTTCACTTGGTCATAGGTTTATCTATGGGGCTGTGTATGATGGTAGGCTCATATATCGGCGCGCACTCAGCCATTAAATTTGGCCTGCCGTTTATCCGCCCTGTTTTTATCACCGTTATACTCTTAATAGCGGCGCAGTTAGTTTGGAGTGCTTGGTTATGACCACAGATGAGCTCATCAAAAAACTCAAGTTACAGCTAAAACAGTTGGAGCAAGAGGTATTACAGCATGATTCTCGCCTGCCACCAGGGCAGCGTAAAATGATGCAAGATATTGAACGTTTTAATAACGAACTATTTATTCAAGCGGGTGGCCAACTCCAGCCCTGTATCGATCAACTTTCAAAAAGCATTGCCCAACTTGAACAGCTATTAAAAGCGAAGCGCTCGCCTCAAACGATTGTCTCTAGCTGCGAGAAAATTCAAGATAGATTTAGTGCACTCAGACGTGCGCTATTAACAACCGGTATTAATGTTAAGTCAATTGAACAGCAAAAACGCAGCCGAAGAGCTTATGCCATTAAGCGAGGAATTCAGTCCCACAATCAAAGTGGCTTTAGCTGGATAGCCTCAAATGTGATGCAAAATAGCCATCAACTCTATGAAGAACTTAACAAACATTTGAACTGGGCTAAGATTATTGAACAAAAAATTGAAAATTTGCAATCTTCACTTGAAAACTGTCATAGTGCTGACAAAATCAAGCTGCAGAATGAGATCCTTTCGCTGCACAGTCGGCTAGGAAAATGTCGACAAGCTACGAGTTATATCGAAGATCGCATCCAATTATTCGAGCGACCTTTTAAGAGTCAAAATCGTTAAGGAACAAAAATGAAACCACGTCTAACCATTACCGCACTTCTTGCTCTCTGTGGTTCTTCAGCAGCTTTTGCCGCTGACTTCAACATCCCAATGGCTTTTGAATACATCGCAGTTGATGGACAAGAGATAAAGAGTAGCCTATTTAATCATAAGTCAGAGATTGAACTTGATAAAGGCACTCACAAAATCGCTATTCGCTATAACGACTTAGTTGAAGATGATTTTAGCGACAGTGAATCTAATATTAAATCAAATGCATTTATCGTCACGATTGATGTGGATGGTGATTACAGCTACCAATTAAAACCAGCCGATGGTGAGTTTGTTAAAAACCCAAAAAGCTTTGCGAAAGCGCCACAAGTCATTATTACTCGTGAAGACAAAGGCAATGTGAGTTACAAAGTCACTCAAACCGACATCACCGAAGAATCATTCGTGTCCCGATTTTTTAGTGGTAACGACGCCACAGACATAGACGCTGAAGCGGCGATAGTAACGAGTGCCGCGGTAGCCGTCGCATCAACACCTAGCGCCCCAGTTAGCAAACCATCTCCAGCTGCCACGGCAACAATGCCAGCAGTTGTAGGCGCTGCACCAGCGACTTCAGCAGAAGACGCCGCTAAAGCAGAGCAAATGCTACAATACTGGTGGCTACATGCTGATGAACAAACACGTAAAGAGTTCATGAGCTGGGCCATTAAACAGCTTTAACCTTGGTTTTGATCCTACATTGAGTATGATCCCATTGGTATATCACGCCAGCTACTCTAAGCTGGCGTTGCCATCACAGCATCAATTTCCTATTACCAAATACGGCGCTTTATACGAGTACCTACTCAATCAGGGAATTGCAGCACCAGCGCAATTTAACTCACCAACAAAAGCCGATTTCAAATATCTCACGCAATTACACCATCAAAGCTATGTTAAAGACTTTATTTCAGGTGAACTAGACAGCAAACTGATGCGTCGCATCGGCTTTCCGTGGAGCAATTCTTTAGTTGAACGCACCCTCTACTCCGTTGCAGGAACCGCACTTACTTGTAAGCTCGCGATAGAGCACGGCTGCGCAATACATCTAAGTGGAGGTTACCATCATGCCCACCAGCAATTTGGTAGTGGATACTGTATTTTTAATGATCTGACTTTAGCTGCTAATGCTAGCTTACAGCTGGACAATATTGAGACCGTGCTTATTTTTGACTGTGATGTGCACCAGGGTGATGGCACAGCCACTATGGCTCAATCATCAAGCCAGATAATCACTTGCTCTATTCACTGCCAAGAGAATTTTCCAGCACGCAAACAATCGTCCGACTATGACGTAGAGCTCCCCCGCGGCGCGCAAGATAAGCAATACCTAGAAACCGTCAACCAAACACTTGCTTACCTTATACGGCTACATAAACCCGATCTCATTATTTACGACGCTGGCGTTGATATACATAGTGATGACAATCTCGGCCATTTAAATATCAGCATCGATGGCATTTACGCGCGAGACAAAGAAGTTATTGCTCAAGCTAAAACAGCACAAATTCCCATTGCTTGTGTCATCGGTGGCGGCTACAGTAAAGAACCACAACAGCTTAACCTTCGTCATAGTCAGCTATTTATTGCCGCTAATACAATGTGGTAATGTCAGGGTTATCAAGATTCAAATCTGTTTAACACAAGGGGTGTTATATGCAATTAGAAATAAGAAACTACTATGAAGTCTTATTGCTCGAACTATTGTCAGATGAAGGTCTATTGGATGAACTCCCCGAAGATTATCTCGCCGATCTCTGCTGTATTACACTCAATCAACTTCCAGTACGTTATATCAGACACTTAGTCGATACCTACTTTTTTGAAGATTACAACGAACTACAACAGATGAAGGCTGAAATACAGCAAGCGCTAGAAAAGTCGCGGGTGTTTTTAAAAGAGTCTAATAAGCAGTAGTCGCTTCGCAGAGTTTAAGTCACGACTATTCGCACGTATCAAAATATCACAAAATTATCTGAGGTCTTTTAATAATAAGGCCTCAGCGAGTTTCCCCCCAGCCCCCTCAAATACAACACAAAGACAAACCTTTAGCTTTAGCCCTATTCCTTTAACCTGTGAACATAAACACTAAAGCAACCAAAGCCAAGCCCTAAGAATCATTAGGCTCATCAAACCACCGTTAGATGACACCATCGTAAGTGACCAGCCAGTATCAACAAATTACCCATTGGCTTTAGTAAGCCTCATTATCGTTCATGACGTTTTATAAAAGGCAGGCTATTACAGCTCAATAAGGAGCAGCTAGATATTGAACGAGCAAGACTCTGCAGCATGGATGCTGTTGTTAAGCCCTCAGGGATGAGTTCATGGCGTCTTGTGGAGTCAATATCCAGCAGCTAGAACATTCAGAGCCTAATCCAGATACAGGGTCAGGGTCAGGGTCAGGGTCAGGACAAGCTAATCCGATTTTTTACATGAGGTGGTACACACGAATTGTACAAGTAGGGAGTCTAATATAAAAAAGGCGCAATAGAACTGATAACGTTAGTTGGATTAGCACTAAAAAAAGTATGAAAACAAATAGTTATTTCTTAGGTGTTACAAAAAGCGGGGAGTTTTGGAGGCTCCCCTAGAGCCGCACTCCGGCACATGAGTCACTTGCTGCGGTTGCTCCCTTCCAGAGAGAGACCACTCACACAAGCCACCGTTGCAGGAGACACGAGGTAAGCATCCATTAACTAGTTCAGAAATGACCCAAGCTGGGTTAAGTCGTTAATGTCACACTTAGTGTATCACTGAATACACTCCACCAGCTAGCTGAAGTCACGCCAATAATATTCTCTCCACTATAAAGCTTCATCCCTACTAAATAACCGCAATGAAAGTCATTAGTTTTCATCTAAATAACTTTATACTTATCAATTTATAACTTCTGGCAAAACAGACTGTTATCACATAATATGCTTACTCAAGTTTAATACATTAAGACCGAGATTATGAGTTGGTTTAATTCCCTTTTCATTAGGAAGTTAAAAGAAGTTTTAGACAAGCCTAGCTTAACCCGAATACCTAGAAGTGGTCCTGAAGGTGAGAAAGTGGACTGCTTCTCTGTATATGTGACAGATAGGGATGGAAGCTACTTAGCTGAGAAGGTCGAGGGGAACTTCTTAATTGGCCAAAGATGGGATGAAGAAAAAAGAAGTCATGTAGCAAAGAACCCTAAGAAGATAGACCTAACTGACTTAGATAGTCTTAACTTTGACATAAGCCATTTCCATGGTCTTGTTACTTATAATTATAAGACGCCTTTGGGGTTCCTTTTAAATGAAGTCACTTCCTTCTATGTTGTCCGCTCGAAGTACATCTTATGGAAATATAACATCCCTAAGTTTTTCTACAACAAAAGAAGACTAAAAAGACCTGATAGACTAAAGGCTTTAGCTGCTACCATTAAGCTAACTGAAGATAACCATAATATGAAGTTCGATAGTATGCGTTTGGTCGGTAGCATGTTTGGTACATTTACAATACTCCACCCTCAATTCCCAACTCTAAAGCAAGGGACTCAATTAGTGTTAATGTCCTTAGCTGAATCAGGCGAGCTAGAAAAAGTTGACCCTTACAACTTTAGGATTACAGGTAAAGCACTCTCAAGTTATGAACACCTCCTTGAAGAGAAAAATAAGGAGAGACGCTCAAGGTGGCAGTCGCGTTCGATGTTGTCCCTAACAGTAGTGCTAGCCCTTACTGCTGCATTTCAATCCAAGTTGCTTAGAACTACCTATTACACAGATATTGACCCGTGGATTAAATTTGTTTTAGATAAATTTAGCTAGTCCTCACATTCCTCTAGAACACCTTGGATCTCCAAAGTCTAAAACATCACAAAATTGTCTGAGGTCTTTTAATAAGAAGGCCTCAGCTAGATTCCCCCCTACCCCCCCTCATTACCTAACCTCTAGTCTCATCAGCCAAAGCATTAGACAACTTATGGGCAAGCGAACTCAGCGTTCTCTCTAAGCACATGCTTTTACTTCTCCTTAGGGTAATCTCTAAAGAGAAACCAGACTGACATCTCATTTCTTTCTCGTTAGGGTGGTATTTAAATGAGAAACACATATTCTCATTGGTTCTAGAGTCTAACGAGAGCCAGAAGTCCCATGACCACATACATTTATGCTCGTGTTTCTACCAATGAACAGAATGTCCACCAGCAAGTAGACTACTTACAGGCTAAGTACCCTAAGACAGACTTTGTGGTAACAGAGAAAGCTAGCGGCAAGACCCTAGATCGTCCTGAATATAAGAAGTTGGTTGCTCATTTAGTCGAAGGAGACACGCTCATTGTCAAGTCTGTTGACCGTCTTGGGCGTGATGCTTTGGCAGTACAGCAACAGGCTGATGAACTGTGCAAACGTGGGGTTAACGTAGTCGTTAGTGACTTGGATGGTACAAACCTGAATAGCACCGCAGGCAGAATCATTCTAGCAGTCATGGCACAGATAGCTCAGGCTGAGAGGGAAACACTTTTGGAACGCCAAAGGATTGGTATTGATAGAGCCAAGGCCGAGGGCAAGTACAAAGGAAGAACCGCGACCCCTGATGCCACGGTAGCAAGAGCAAAGGAGTTGAGAACCAAAGGATTGTCTATGGCTGAGACTGCCAAGACTATTGGTGTCGGGGTATCCACACTGTATAGGCTACTGAAATGAGGCCCTACAACCCCTCTAAATAATCCGTAGAGGCACGTTAGACCTAGCTTAGTAAATGGTAGCCATGAGGCATATGAGCAGCTCTAGATCATTCAAGAGTCTTAAAGCTTATCTGTCTCTGACTACCTGTTTTAGTCGACCGCCAATAAAGATGACTTAACCACAGCATTGGTAAGACAATCAAATCTACACTCTCAAAGCGGACTATAGAACTAAGCAGCTACTCATTGCAGCCCTCACAACTTAAGGCTAACCTGAATCTCTTCTGTAGACACAATCTTGAAACCCAAACCTATCAGATTTTCCTTGTCACGGTCTCCCTTCTACAAGACTTCTCAGAGCAATGCCTCAGTAATGATGCCTACTTAGATAATGATATTTTATCCACCTAAGTCACTTAAGAGTGAAACCTAAAGCAGTCATAAGCTTTAACCTTAAGGATTTGAGTCGTAAATGAGGTCGTTACTTATATTGTCTTTACTCTTGTATGCCTATTAATTTTCAAAACAAGCATAAGGATGATGTAACTAACTGTTTTATAGTAACTAAAAGACTTCTATCGTTAAGAGAGCTTGAGACTTAGGTCAGACATCTTAGGATATGACTTAGCGGAGCTGTCAATATTAGAATCCTCTAATCAACTTTCATCATCCTAGAGATAAAGTAAATATCGAGATACAAAAACCGCCCCTCAAAGCGGACTAATGGAATGAAAGTCGTTCTGCCTCAATCTGAGTCAATTTAATCCCTGTTGTCGTGCCCTCAAACCATGGCAACTTCAACCAACACCAAGGTCACCCAAGGCCTATAACCCAAACAGCATTTAATTAAGCGCATTCACTCGAGACCACACTTAGGAAGTATCCTTTGCTGTTTGGCCTTTGTGTGGATGGGACTTGATGAGTGCCCTTACTTAAACTCAATGGATACAACCATATGAAAACTAATACAACACAATATAAAGTTAACTTAAAAGTCGTCGATGCGATGATGGGAGCAGGAAAGAGCACCGCCATTCAGCAATATATGAAGGATAACGCGCCAAACTCAAAGTTTGTGTATGTCTCCCCTCTTCTATCTGAACTCGAACGCTTTCAACAAGATTGCCCCGAGTTAAACTTTCAGCAGCCCACATCTATGGGTCGAAGCAAAAAGGACTCGTTCATGGATCTAATCCTTAACGGGTACAATATTGTCACTACACACGCAACACTCCAGAACCTCAATCATTCTGATGCTAACGAGATTAATGCTGCTGGATACGTCCTAATCATTGATGAAGCAGTGGAGGCAATCAAAGTCCCCCCACCTCTTGGACGCCATCGACTTAGAACCTTGATAGAGTCGGAAGCCTTATCTGTAGCAGCTGACGGCCTTATAACTTGGAACTGTGCGAGCTTCCCTATTGCAGCTATTGATGACGCAAGAGAGAAAGCACTTGCAGAGGACTGTTGTAACCAAAGCTTGTACTTGATCGGTGGTGAAACCCTCATACACCAGTATCCAATCAGTATCCTATCTTCCTTTGAAGAAGTTATCTGTATGACCTACCTATGGGAAGGCACCATCTTTTCCCATTACTGTCGTATTCATGACATCAAGCCACTGGATATTACCCATGAGCTTGCCTTAATGCGCAATGAGACTGAACTCAAGCAGATAGCCCGTGACAACATCAAACTGTTTGAACCCAAAAAGGACACTCGAGCTTCTTTAACTCAAGTTTGGTGGAGTAAAGCTAGACCAGCAGTCATCAAGCCACTTTCCGCTCTGATTACAAGCTTCGTGACCAACAGAAAGCTAACGTCTGAAAATATTCTCATTACTTGCCCAAAGGCAAACTGGGATTATAAGGATGAAAATGGTCAGCGTATCAAGTCAGGAAAAGCACAAGCCAAAGGAGCAAAGTACACCAACGCACTTTGGGTCGCTTCAACTTGCCGAGCAACTAACAAGCATGCCGACAAGACAGCTGTGGTCTATGCGCTTAGCAAGTTTGAGAACCCTGCTATTTACAACCACTGTAAGAACAAAGGAGTGACATTCAACAAAGACAAGTATGCCTTAGCTGAAATGCTCCAGCTTATATGGCGTGGCAGTGTTCGAAAAGGTGACCCCATGCACTTGTTTATTGTATGCCCTCGTATGCGTAAGCTGTTTAAAGCATGGCTGCATGAAAGGCAAACTCGACAGCTTGCGTAAACCACAACCGATCAAGTACTACGCACCTATTCCCTTAGGGCATTACAAAACGTTCAAAACCAATCCCCACTAACCGTAGCTCTACCCAGTCTTGTTACAAGGCTCGTGTTGAGATGCTTACACAAATACCGACAGGCTTTAAAACAATCAACAAGCCTGACTTCAAACACAAAACATCACGTAATTTAAGGAACATTAATATGCAAAACACTATTCAATTAACTTTCAATCAGGTCACTGCAACTATCACTTCTAACGAGGACGGCATGTTTGACCTTAACAATGTATGGCGCACATTTGGGCTAACCGAGGATCTTCGCCCAAGCGAGTGGCTAAAAGAAACTCCAGAAGCTGCAGAGTACTTCAACATCGAGACTGAGACAGGCGTATTCGGTCCTCAAAAAGCACTTCATGCCTATGCAATGTGGTTCGATGTGGATTATTGCTTACAGGCAATCGCAGAGTTCACCGCACTAGTCAACGGCCAATATGGGAAGCACTAAGACTCTCTCTACTCAACTTTTAAACATTAAGTAATTCACACGAGAAAACACTCATGAAAACTATCCAACTAACTTTCAATCAGGTCACAGCGACTATCACTTCTAATGAAGACGGCATGTACGACCTTAACGACATCCACAGAGCCTTTGGTCTAGCCGAGAAACAACGTCCTAGCGAGTGGCGTAATACCAATCGTGCACATTATGAACAAACCGCAAAATTGCGGGTTGCCAATAAAGGACGCTTACGTCAGACACTAGCGACTCAATCAGCACTTTATGCCTATGCCATGTGGTGTGACGTTGAGTTCTATGAAGCAGTGGTCGAAGCATTCACAGCAGTAACCAATGGTGACATCCCCAAGGCTATCTCTATAGCTCGTTCTGTAGCTGACGTCCAAGGTGAACGTGCCTCTGAGTTATACGGTAAGTGCTGCAAAGGCGGCTTCGCAATGCGTACAGCTCTGGAGTCTTTAGACCACGACATGGCCGCAATGAAAGACCTGATTGATGAAGTCGCATCGACCCTCCTGATTAAGAAAGCTCGAGACGCCTACTGGACATCAGTCATCCGTATCATCGAAGAGCTGCATGACGAGTTCGCCAAGACAAATGGTCGCCGTATGAACCTACGCACCTACGAGGGCTACACAGACCTGACGTTACACTGTATCAAGCGACAGAAACGTATCGCTCAAACCCGTTTAACCCGTTTGTAAAACTCTATTTGAGCTATTCCCAATCCAGCGCCTTAACTAACTTCAACATGTTCTCTATCTTGTACTCTTTGCCATAGCGGTCAAAGGTTATCGAGCCATGAGAATGACCAAGCAAACCTGCGACCATATCTGAGCTGTACTCTTTATGTTTGAGCTGAGTAGCCACTGCATGACGAATGCCATGTAAGGTGTCTCGCTCACCCCAACCTAACTTAGGCTTAAAGGTGTAGAACCATTTAGAGACCTGATGTGAATAACCACGAGTCGATATCTTCCTAAGTTCTGGGAATAGTCGCTCGTGGCCGCAGGCCTGTTGCTTATCGACAAACTTAAGGAAACCCATAGCGATTAGCTTAGGGTGAATAGGGATGACACGTTCACTGGTCGCGGTCTTGATAGACTGATCTGGATGTGTCGCTCTAATGTGAATGCAGGGGTAACCATCAATAACGGTAAAGTCATCTATATATAGTTGAGCTAACTCCCCTAACCTCGCGCCAGTATAAGCAGCAAGCCTTGGCAACCATGCACGATAAGGCATCTTATGTTCAGTAGTCGGTGGAATTTCCCTAAATAGCTGTTTGATTTTGGTCTCGCTCAAGGCATCTCGTGCCTTAGAGGCTTTAACCTTTGCCGACACCTTAATACTTAAGCCTGTCATAGGGTTGCTAGTGCCGTAATGGAGAGCTGCCCACTGTAATAGTGAAGAGACTCGGGTCAGTCGCTTATTAACTGTTGATACAGCAAGGTCTGCTTTGGATGAGAAGTGTCGTTTGTATTCTAATGCTTTAGCTAAGGTGAACTGTTCAAGACGTATATCGCCTATAAGACTAATCATGTCTTTAAAGGTCTGGCGGTTAACCTGCTCACTGTGTGGTGACCATGCGCCTTGCTTGCGTTTCTCTTGGCAAAACTCTTCTACAACTTGGCTGAGTCTTGGGAGCTTAGGATGACTGTTGTTGCTTTGGGCGGTAATAGTGGGAGCAGAGACATTGGCTGGTCTTAAGGCCTCTTGCGTACAGGCTTGAGTATGAACCGCCTCAGTAGTGCCTTGAGTATCACCATCAGCAACACTGCGTAACTGGCTCAACACTTGCCAAGACTTACGAACGGCTTCAAGACGGTCTCTAGTCGCTAAGGACTTTCTGATTTCACGTTTACCAAGGGAGCTTTGCTGAGCTTCGGGTACGACTATTCGCGCATACCAAATGCCATGACGAGATTGAAACAAATATGGGGGAGTTTTAGCTAAACTATTTCTCATCGAGTGTACCACCAAGTGTATCACCTGAGGTATTTCTGAGATAAGCCTTTGATTAGACTTTAGTTTGGAGGCTCCCCTAGAGCCGCACTCCGGCACATGAGTCACTTGCTGCGGTTGCTCCCTTCCAGGCCTGGCCGAGTTCACAAGTTATCATTGCGGAGGGACCCTAGGGTCACCATCGATTTCTTTAAGAGCGTTACTCCAAAGAACGGCTGCATTATCTATCATGCATCACCAGCAATCAAGTGATTATCACCCAAGTTTACCCAATTTGGGTTTAATCGACGATTCTATAAACAAAAGCCCTTAAATAAGGGCTTTTTCACACTATAAACTAGAGCTTATCGCGTAAGGGGTTGGTTATCAGTTTAACTGTAGGTAGCTATAAACTAAGTTTGCTGCGGTTTTTCTCGATTAGCTTTTCACCAATCCCTTTCACTTCGGTGAGTTGTTCAATTGAATTAAAATTTCCATGCTGTTGACGATACTCAACAATTGCAGCGGCTTTAGCCTCACCGATACCACTTAATGCGGATAGCTGAGCAATTGTTGCGCTATTAATTTTAATCAACTCGGATTTAGCTTTAGATTGTTTTGCTTGCTGTGACGTGGGTGCTTCTGCAACTTTCGTTGCCGATACTGCAGGAAATATTAATAAACTCGATAGGCATAAAATAGACAAAATGACTTTATACATAGAAAACTCCTTTTATTTATCCATAAATGTGTGGCCGCAATCCTTTTTCCATCGCCACAACTAAAAGATAGATCACTGTCTCGAATTTAGCCAGTCAGCGCGCACCGTCACACCAACGCCAACACGAAAGAGATCTCGATCACGCTAAAGGTATAATGGCTAACTTTCAGTAACTTGTATTGCACATACAAAAAATGCCTGTTTGATGAATAAATGTCGAATTAACAGAACAACTTTAAGTGACAGTAATCTCAAATACGCTATTTTCGTGAGAGCTCACACGCTTTTTATATGCCAAATCTGTAAGTTTTTAACGCCATGCCAGATTTTGAACTTAGCTAAAGCTGAACTAGAGTGAGTCAACCTAAAATAATAATGGACATGACAATGTCATTTGAATCAACAAAAGTACCCGATAATACCGATGGCATGATGTCAAAACAGCAGAAAAAGTTAATCATTTTGGCTGCTGATATCATACTGTTATTTTTGATGTATAACTTCCTTCCCTTCGAACAAGGCGTTAATACGGGTTTAGCCTTGCTGGTATTTACAGCAATTCTGTGGTTAACAGAAGCCATTCATATCAGTGTCACAGCAATTCTAATTCCAATTTTGGCCGTTCTATTTGGTGTGTTCGAAACACAATCGGCAATGAGTCACTTTGCGAACCCTATCATTTATCTATTCTTTGGTGGTTTTGTGCTAGCTGCTGCGTTAAACCACCAAGGTATTGATAGGTTGATTGCCCAGAAAGTGCTTGGCGCTTCGAAAGGTCGCCTTTCAGTAGCCTGTGTGATGCTATTTGGGATCACCGCGGGTCTATCTATGTGGATCAGTAATACCGCCACAACCGCAATGATGTTACCTCTTGCTCTTGGTATTTTGCATCAAATCGATATCGCTAAACATAAAAGCACCTACCTGTTTGTGTTGCTAGGTATCGCCTACTCGGCCAACATCGGCGGGATAGGTACCTTAGTGGGCAGCCCGCCTAATGCGATTGCGGCTGCTCAAGTAGGACTATCTTTTGCCGATTGGCTTGAGTTTGGTCTTATTACTGTCGCAATTATGCTGCCAATGATGCTGATTGCACTTTATTTGTACTTAAAGCCCGATCTTTCGATGATCTGTGAAGTGAAAGCCGAGCAGCAGTCATTGAACTTCCAAGGTAAATTAACCCTACTTATTTTCATTTCAACAGTGTGCTGCTGGATTTTCAGTAAACCTCTTTCACAAGCCTTAGGCGGCATCGCTAAATTCGATACAATTGTAGCCCTGAGTGCGGTTGTACTATTGGCAGGTCTTGGGTTAGTCCAATGGAAAAAAATTGAAACCACAACAGATTGGGGCGTACTTATCCTATTCGGTGGCGGCTTAACCTTAAGTGCTGTACTTAAAGCAACGGGCACAAGTGTATTTCTAGCCCATTGGATCACCGATATTTTTGGTAATACCCACATGGCGCTATTTACATTTGCAGTAATAGCCTTTGTGGTCATGTTAACTGAATTTGCCAGTAATACGGCCAGTGCAGCATTATTGGTTCCGGTGTTTGCTGCCATAGCCGAAGCTTTAGGGCTGTCACCTGTTATGCTGTCAGTATTAATTGGTATCGCTGCATCTTGTGCCTTTATGCTACCTGTTGCCACACCACCAAACGCTATCGTTTATGGCTCCGGTTATATTAAGCAGTCTGAAATGATGAAGGCTGGTGTGATTATCAACTTTATCAGTATGGTAGTGCTTTATATCATCGCGCATACTTTCTGGGATATTTAACCCAACACAAAAGAGCCCAACCTTAGGTCGGGCTCTTATTATTCATTGTAAAAATCAGCAAGTATTAACCTCACACGAATTGGTTATTACCCCAGCTTATCTAAGCCCGCCTCAAGTGCCTGAATAATATCTTCTACCGATTCTAGTCCCACCGAGATCCGCAGCAAATTATCCGTGATCCCCGCTCGACTTCGCTCTTCATCTGTATAAGGAGAATGTGTCATTGAAGCTGGGTGCTGGATAAGCGATTCAGCATCGCCAAGACTGACCGCAATAGAAAATAACGGCAACTGATTAATAAAGCTTATCGATTCCTCAAGGCTGGCATCAAGCTCAAACGCTATTACGCCGCCCGCTCTTCGCATCTGCGTTCCAAGCAATTTATGACCAGGATGGCTTTTAAGTGCTGGGTAGTACACCTTAGATATTTTCGGGTGGTACTCAAGGTAACTAGCGATTTTTTCAGCATTATCACAATGCCTTTCAAGGCGAACATCTAAGGTTTTTAATCCTCGCAGGATGAGCCATGCATCATGGGGAGAAAGCACTGCGCCAACATCTTTGAGCACTTCATATTTAATCACCTCCATCTGCTGATGACTCGCGCAGATCAGCCCGGCAATAACATCACCATGACCATTGAGGTATTTAGTGGCGCTGTGAATAACAATATCGATCCCATGCTTGATGGGTTGCTGCAATAAAGGCGTCATAAAGGTGTTGTCCACCACACTCACCAAATTGTGCTGCTTAGCGATACCAGCTATCAAATCCAGGTTATACACATCTAAATGTGGATTTACCGGTGTCTCGCAAAAAATTACTTTGGTATTAGGCTTTACTGCGGCCTTAATTTCCGCTTCGTCATTGAAATTAACTAATGATACTTCAATGCCGAACCTCACTAACAGCGAAGTCATTAACGAAAAAGTACATCCATAAACTGCATTAGATGCGACTAAATGATCACCATGACTTAAGTTTGCCAATAATGCTGCCGATACCGCCGCCATGCCAGAAGCCGTCGCAGCCGCCGCTTCGCTGCCTTCTAGTGCAGCAATTTTGCGCTCAAGCTCTGCTGTCGTCGGGTTTCCTAAACGCGTGTAAATATAACCTTGTTCAGCTCCCGAAAATCTCGCTCCGCCCTGCTCTGCGCTATCAAACACAAAAGTAGCACTTTGGCATAATGGCGTCACCAGCGCACCGACGGGGTTACTCTCACGTCCAGCATGGATTACTTTTGTGGCGAGTTTCCATCTATCTTGCATATTGCTCTCCCAACTAATTTACACTGACTTTTTAATCGTTGTGAATGTCAGTTAACTCTCTTCAAGCTCAAATGAATTTACCAACCCATTAAATCTAAAAATCAAACAACAGGGCTAACTCTTATGCGCTCAACATGAACTACTCAGGCTAAAGATCATACTATTTGGGAGGAATTTGACTTAAGCAGCATGTAAATTGAATGTTACAGCCAACGGAAAATGTGAGGAGGCAAGTGGGATTATCAACGATGTTTTAGTGAGTGGCTAACTTATAAGTGTTTGCTAAATAGCACTTATAAGTTAGCGCGAAGCCTCAGTCGCGAGCATCATCAAATCGTTTAACATAACAAACTAGTCTTTATGGACCGTTGTCTTCTCTGCTTTAACGCTTTTAGACAATACGCTCGCCGATAGCTCTTTTAGACTGAGTAGCAGTTCTTTATGGATCCCTGAAAGCTTAGGCTTAGATTGCGCAGTAAACTCAAGCGGACGACATAATGCCATTGCTTGGTAACCGAGCCTTGCCGTTAGCAGTCCGCCACCTAGCCCTTGAGCGAGTCTGGCAGATAATTTACCTGACATCTCTACCGACAACAATTGAGTGCCTAAGTCGGTAATAATCTCGCTCGAGCCGGCGTAGATAATATTGCCTATAATGCTGCGGATCAGTTTTATGCGACTCCAATAACCCAGCTCAACGCCATAACAAGCTGCAAGCTTATTAATCATGCTCTGGTTACGCCAAAGAATAATCGCCATATCTAACATCGCTAAAGGACTCGCAGCCAGTAATAAAGCCGATTCTTGAGCAAAACGTCGCACAATTTTTTTAGCGGCTAAATCACGCTCACTCAATACCAGTGAATCGAACAATATGAGTTTTTCAGCGTCGTTATGTTCCGCTGTAACACTTTGCTGATATCGACTAACCTGCACGGTTTTAGGGAGTTTCTCAATGATCTCATCAATAAATGGATCGGCCTCTCCCATCTGCATGCTGTGCACTAAACGGTTACCAACACTTTGACTGTCTTCGATAGCCTTTAAGGCTTTTAGCTTTCGCCATTCAACAAAGGTCATCTTACCAGCCCATAATGTCACAAGAACGGTGACACTGGCATAAAGGCCAAATAACCAACTACTCTGTAAAAAAGCCGCTTGTAGGCTAAGAACGGCTTCTACAACCACGACCACAGCGATACCGACTAGGCACAACCTCCCCAACCAACTGCGTTTACGCGTTAAGTGCGGATCTTTTGTCGTTTCTTGCGCTAACGGATCAAACGCCGCTAAACGCTCGTCAACTAGGGTTTCAAGCTCTGACTCTGAGAAGCTAGCGGTTTCGATAAACTCGAGCTGTGGATCAAAGCTAGTCGCTGCAGCTAGCTTTATATCTGTCTCATTGCTATCAGAGTCACTATTGTCGAATCGTTGTTGTTTTTTAATGGAATTATCACCTTGTGACATACACACTCACTCGTCTAACGTTTACCTAAAGACTGATCTAGTATTATTTCAACTTGTCACCGAGCAAATACTGTAAAACATGATCTAAACGTATGTGCTCAAAATCGGCGTTACTGCGCTGCGGATGTTGATTCACTGCTGGCGCAAAATTGACAAACTCAAAGCCCTGATTATCCCAAAAATCAGCAGAGGGTAAAGACTTAGGCACCTCTCCTGGAAACAGGGTCACAGGCTCTTGCTCGCTAAGCTCGGTGCCACGTACCACTTCTATTTCGCGTCCATCTTGTTTGACCATGCCATGGCTAGTTGATTTAATCGCACTGATCGCCATGGTTTCAACCTCACAACCCTCAAACTTAGCGTGTTGCTGACTTTGATGAACCAATTGAGTCAATAAAGATAAAACATTGCCTTGCTGATCACGAGTAACATGGTCAACTTTACTGGCTGCAAACAACAGTTTATCTATTTTTGGCGAGAAAAGTCTTTTGAGTAAGCTCGACTGGCCAAATTGAAAGCTTTCCATCACCGCATGGATTGCTGATTTCATGTCATCAAATTGAGCACGGCCACGGTTTAGTGGGGTAAAGCAATCGACAAGTAATAGCTGCCTATCAAATTTGGCAAAGTAATCATGATAAAAAGGTTTAACGACCCGACTGACATACTCTTTATAGCGCTGCTTTAGCGTGTGATAAAAGCTGTTAGAGGCCGATTGCTCAAGTGTTTGAAAGCCTAACTCATCAATATCAAGCAGCGGAAACAATGCCAAAACAGGCGTGCCATCTAACTCACCCGGTAACAATAATCGCCCCGGCTGAGCATAATAAAATCCATGATTCGTCACGCAGTCTTGCAGTAGCTTTTGGTAACTGTCTGCAATTTGCTGCAGCTTAAGTTCATCAGCTTCGCTGGCCAAATCAATGCTATTAAGTAATTGAGTAAATTCAGCATAATAAGTCGAACACTGAAAAACGGCCTTTCTTTCTACTTGCGTATTTGACCACTGCTGAAATGACAGTTTTAGCATGGGCAGATCGAGTAGCCATTCACCCGGATAGTCGACAATATCTAAATATAAGGTGGCACTATCGGTAAGCTTTGACAGTAAACCTTTAGCTGGACGATATTTTATGGCGAGTCTGAGCTCGCTGATACTACGGGTAGATATTGGCCAGACCCGAGGTTCAGTCGTTAACGACTTCATCGCCCCGTCATAATTAAAACTTGGAATAGTTAAATCAGGTTGCATATCGCGTTTTACGCCATACAAGCGACCATCACGCGCGACTTGCCATAAGGGTAAGTGTGAGCTTGTTTCTGCAATACCGGAATGCAGCAGTTGATTAACAAGGCCAGTAATAAACGCTGTTTTACCCGCCCCAGCCAAGCCTGTAACCGCTAGGCGTAGATTTCTATCGGTTGTTCTAAGCGCAACGGCTTGGGTATTCTTAGTGAGCTTTTTGAGAGAGCGTTTAAGACTTGCCATAAAATGAAGTAAAACTCGTTTTGAGAAAGTTCTAGGGCAGTATAGCCTGCCCCGTCATTGAACTATAGATCATTGCTTATAGATCATTGGCTACAGATGATTCATCTATAAATTATTGATTTGATCTTTAAGATCGTAATTGTCAGAAGTGACGTGACGTTCTAGATTTTGTAGCCTCACTTCTAAAGTTCTAAACTGGCTATTCACATCCCTTAGGGCCATTTTAGCTGGCTCTCCTGATTGCCAAAACTTTTTCTTCAATTCAATCTCTTTGCTTGCAAACTCGTTCTTTCCTGTGCCAGGTTTAATATCCAAGATCATCCAAAGCAACACGTAGATGATCAGCACAATCCCTGAGCCACCCAACAAGAAGATTGAAGCGGCAAGTACTCTAACTAACCAAGTTTCAAAATTGAAGTAATCAGCAATACCGGCACACACACCCGCTATTTTACCTGACTGAGGAATCCGATATAACGTTCGTTTACCATCGTTCATCCTGACTTCCTCCTTGTTATTTAATTAAATAGTGGCGCAGTTCTACAGTAATGAGTCGAGGTTGTTTAATCATTTCGACTCCTCCACTGTGGTGCCTCACTGTCTAAGATTGCTTCTAACGTTTCAATGCGGTGTGACATTTTGTCAGCTTTGGCAATCAGCTCATTAAGCTGGTTAAACTCTTCTTCAGTAAGGCCTTGGCTAACCTGTCTCTTACTGCGGTAATGCAGTATTAACCATATTGGAGCCACGACTACCATAAAAATAATAATCGGGGCCATTAAAATATCCGGGTCCATAACTCACCTCCTTTTAGGTTATTACTTAGTTTTAGTTTTACTGCCCTTCATTTTCGCTTTAAGCGCTTCAAGCTCGGCGTTAACTGAATCTTCAGCTTCTAGCGCAGCGAATTCATCGTTCAGCGTGCGCTTATTACCCAAATCGTATGAATCAACTTGAGATTCTAAATTTTCTACACGACGCTCATATTGATCAAACTTACTCATGGCATTATCAATTTTACTTGAATCAAGCTGCTTCTTTACTTCTAAGCGTGATGAAGCTGTCTGCTTGCGCATGATGATAGTCTTTTGACGTGCTTTAGCATCGGCTAGCTTATCTTGTAGCAAGTTAACTTCTTCTTTAAGACGCAAGATATGCTCTTCAACAACCACTAATTCAGCAGCAAGTGTTTGCGCTAGGTCATTCGCTTTTTGTTTTTCAACTAAAGCCGCTTTCGCAAGATCTTCACGGTCTTTCGATAAAGCAAGTTCAGCCTTATTTTCCCAATCTTGTACCTGCTCTTGTACTTTAGCGATGCGGCGAATGATCTCTTTTTTCTCAGCCAATACTTTGGCAGAGGTAGAGCGCACTTCAACTAACGTGTCTTCCATCTCCTGAATGATAAGACGAACCATTTTCTCTGGATCTTCAGCCTTATCAAGTAATGAACTGATATTCGAGTTTATGATGTCTGCAAAGCGTGAAAAGATTCCCATAATAATTTCCTCTAATTAACGTTGGATTCGATAAATATAATCCACATTCCGTGCCAACTTTCTATTTGCCCAACAATACAACGACTTAAACAATTATTTAACTTTTACTTTCATTTATAAACTGACCGTCATATTATTATTTTCACCACTTATTAGCGTGAAAGACTAAAAATTACTGTGAGAAAGCAATTTCAGCAAGATAACCTGATCGGACAATCCAATGCTTTACTGGAAGTCCTTGAACATATTTCACAAGTAGCGCCTTTATCTAAGCCGGTACTCATTATTGGTGAACGCGGTACAGGTAAAGAGCTTATCGCTGAGCGTTTGCACTATTTATCAAAACGCTGGGATCAAAGCTTTATCAAGCTCAACTGCTCATCGTTAAGTGAAAACTTACTCGAAAGTGAGTTGTTTGGCCATGACTCCGGTGCATTTACCGGAGCGAATAAAAAACATGAAGGCCGTTTTGAACGCGCCGATGGCGGCACCTTGTTTTTAGATGAGCTTGCCAATACTTCAGGGCTAATTCAAGAAAAGTTATTACGCGTAATTGAATACGGCGAATTTGAACGCGTCGGTGGAAGCAAAACGGTACAAACCGATGTGCGCCTTATTTGTGCCGCCAACGAAGATCTTCCCTCTCTTGCTGAAGCGGGTGAATTTAGACCAGATCTACTCGACAGACTCGCTTTTGATGTGATCACTTTGCCCCCCTTAAGACACAGAACAGAAGATATCATGCCACTTGCAGAGTATTTTGCGGTCGGTATGGCAAGACAGTTAAAGCTTGAGCTATTTGAAGGCTTTAGCCCAAATGCAACTAAGCAGCTTATGGAGTATCAGTGGCCTGGTAATATTCGCGAGCTTAAAAACGTTGTTGAACGTAGCGTTTATCGCAATGCCGATACCAACATCGCCATTGATCAGATCATTATTGACCCCTTTGCTTCCCCCTATCGACCAACAAAGCGCGTTAAAACAAAAGAGCGTCAGCAAAGTGTGTCTCCTGAAAACGTTAATTTCACTAACAATGGCACAGAAGTAAGTGCTAACCCAATAACAAAGGTCGACAATACGGTTAACTTCCCTATCGACTTCAAAACACACTGTGAGCAAAACGAAGTAGCTATTCTTAAACTCGCGTTAGAAGCGGGCCAATTTAACCAAAAGAAGACCGCTGAATTGCTCGACCTTAGTTACCATCAACTTCGCGGGATCTTAAAGAAATACAACTTGCTGGATAAATAATTGCTGTTAGCTAGCGGGCACTGTTAAAATGGCTGACAATGTTCAGCTAAAAAATGATTGCTTAATGAAACAGCTGCTAAAGAGAATAAAGTTGATCACCGGGATCGTTGCGATTAACTTGTTACTCATCGCCTGTGGGCCACAGCAAGTTCCCGCGGGTTTAGTCTACTGCTCGGAAGGCAACCCTGAGACGTTTAATCCTCAGTTAGTGACCTCAGGAACGACAATTGACGCCACTTCACAACAAATTTACGACAGTTTAGTCGATTATGACCCGATTTCGGGTGAAATAGTGCCTTCTCTTGCGACCTCATGGGACACCTCTGAAGATGGGCTAAGCTATCGCTTTAAGTTACGATCAGGTGTCAAATTTCATCATACCCCTTGGTTTACACCGACTCGCGAATTAAACGCCGATGATGTGCTGTTTTCTTTTAATCGCATCATAGATAGCAGCAACCCTTACCATCAAGTATCAAAAAGTGGTTACCCTTTCTTTCAAAGTATCGGTTTTAATCAAACTGTCGCCAATATAGAAAAAGTGGCTGATGACGAAGTGATTTTTCACCTGAATCAAAGTGATGCATCATTTCTTGCCAATTTAGCAACCGGTTTCTCTGTTATTTTGTCTAAAGAGTACGCCGATAACCTCATCAACCAAGGAACCCCTGAGCTGCTGGACAGAAACCCTGTCGGTACGGGTCCGTTTAAGTTGGTCAAATATGTCAAAAATGAGCTTATTCGTTACCACCGAAATGATGATTTTTGGCGCACTTTACCTGAATTGGAACAGCTTGTTTTTAATATTACCCCACAAAGTAGTGCCAGATTAACCAAGCTCATCACGGGTGATTGTAGTGTATCTGCGCTCCCTAAAGCTGGCGAGCTACCTGTGATTAAGCGCCACCCTAGCCTTGAGCTTGATACCCAACTTGGTTTCAATGTCGCATTTTGGGCTTTCAACACCCAAAAGAAACCTTTTGATGATGTTCGTGTTCGTCAGGCATTGGCCTACGCCGTCGATAAAAACAACATCCTAAGGGTGGTTTACCAAGAAACAGCGATAAAAGCGACGGGAATGCTGCCCCCCCAGTCTTGGGCCTACCATTACAATAAGAGCCGCTATCAATATAATCCTGAAAAGGCACGCGCCTTGTTAAAGGATGCTGGAATAACCAACCTAAGCATTGATATCTGGGCGATGCCCGTTGCACGTATTTATAACCCTAATGCGCTTAAAACAGCCGAACTAATCCAGGCCGACTTGGCCAATATCGGTGTTAAGGTCAATATTGTCACTTACGATTGGAGTGTATTTAATCAAAAACTTAATCGTAACGACTATGACTCAGTGTTAATTGGTTGGAATGCTGATAATAGCGATCCTGATAATTTCTTTTCACCTATTATGAGTTGTGACTCTCTCGACTCGTCGAGTAACCGTGCCCAATGGTGTAATTTAGAAATGGATAGCATCTTAGCAAAGGCCAAAGCCACGACATCAGAACCCGAACGAAAAATACTTTATCAGCAAGCTGAAGCGTTATTTATCGAACATGTGCCTATGATGACATTTGCCCACGCTACCCAGTTGACCTTTAAAAACAGAAACGTCAAACAAACACAGCTTACTCCTTTTGGCGGGATTTCATTTGAACGAGCCAAAAATATAGCGCCTGAGGGAGACTTATAATGGGTCGATATCTTTTACGCAGATTAAACCTATTTTTTGCCACAACGCTTGTATTAGTTGGCGTGTTGTTTGTGACGACTGAAAATTTCCCCGTTAATAAGGCATTTGCTTTAAGCGGAATAGCGGCCCCGAACGCAGAGCAATTACAGCAAATAGAAGAGACTTATCAGTTAAACGGCAATCAACTAGAGCAGTTTATTGCCTATGCAAAGACGCGTTTGAGTGGCGATTTAGGCTTATCTATCACCTCTCAACGTCCAGTTATTGAAGAATTAACCCAAGCATTGCCTGCTTCATTTGAGCTAGCAACGGTTGCAGGGCTAATTGCAGTACTACTGGGCGTTCCATTAGGGATATTCGCCTCATTAAGTAAGAATAAAATCACCCAACACAGTATTATGGCGATCACCTTAACCGGTTATTCAATTCCGGTATTTTGGTTAGGCCTCACCTTATCACTCTGGTTTGGTGTCGAACTTGGTTGGCTTCCAGTATCAGGGCGGATTAACCTATTATATGAAATCGAGCCAAAGACCGGATTTATGCTAATCGATACCCTCTTCTCTGACTCGGTATACCGTTTCTCCGCATTTAAAGATGCCCTGTTTCATATTATATTACCCTCGATAACCCTAGCCGTATTGCCTTTTACAGTGGTGGTACGAATTACCCGCGCCGCCATGTTAAACATTATGGACCAACCTTACATTAAGGCAGCTGAAGCTCGCGGATTACATACTGGAACAATTGTGCTACGCCATGCGCTGCCAAATGCGCTTATTCCCGTGCTAAAAAACTTGGGGTTAATGCTGGGGACTTTTGCAAGTTACGCCATGATTGTTGAAGTTATCTTCTCCTGGCCCGGAGTCGGCAACTGGTTAGTATCGGGTATTTATCAGCGTGATTACACAGTGATCCAAGGTGGCGTGTTAGGCGTTGCACTTATCATCATTTTTTTAAGCATCTTAATTGAAGTACTTCATAACGCTTATAATCCGCTAAGCAGGAAAGAACTTTATGCCGCGAATTAGAATTTATCAAGAAGACCATATCCCTTCGCCAATGCAAAAGGTGTGGCAGGCATTTGCTGATAACCCGTTCGCATTAATAGGGCTTTGGGCTGTATGTTGTTTACTTATAGTGGCAATTTTTGGCCCATGGATAGCGCCATTTTCACCAGAGCAACAGGATCCATTGGCACTGCTTTTACCGCCGTCTTGGGATGCGAGTGGCACGGTTGAGCACTTTCTCGGGACCGATGATTTAGGCCGAGATATCTTTAGTCGCTTGCTTCACGGTGCGCACCTTACGTTTGGCATGGCGCTGGCTATTGTACTGGCGTCCTTGTTAGTCGGTTTCATCATTGGCTCAATTTCTGGCATGATGAAGGGGCTAAAATCATCAATTTTAAGCCACCTTCTCGACGCGCTGTTATCCATTCCATCTTTATTAATGGCAATATTGGTTGTAGCGGTTATGGGGCCAGGATTAGATAACGTATTTTGGGCTGTGGGTATAGCCCTAACGCCACAGTTTGTAAGGGCAATTCACCAAGCTGTGCACGAAGAACTGCAAAAAGATTACGTGACAGCGGCCAAGTTAGACGGCGCTAACTCAGTACAGGTTTTTTGGTATGTCATTATGCCAAACGTATGGGAAACCGTGATAATCCAAACGACGCTGGCCATTTCAGCTGCGATTTTGGATATTGCAGCACTGGGATTCTTAAACCTTGGAGCGCAAGCCCCAAGCCCTGAATGGGGCGCTATGGTGTCTCAAGGATTAGATAACTTATTGACCGCACCTTGGACTGTAACCATCCCAGGTGTTGCTATTTTATGTAGCGTGCTTGCTATTAACTTAGTCGGTGATGGTTTGAGATCGGCGTTATCGCCCATCAGAAATTAATACTATGCCTTTACTTGATATACGTAACCTCACCATTGAACTTGATACGCCTCAAGGGCGAGTCAAGGCTCTGGAGCGCGTTAGCTTAACCATAAACCCCGGCGAATTACACGGCCTTGTGGGTGAGTCAGGCTCAGGTCGTACTCTACTCGCTCGCGCGATTTTAGGGGTGCCTGGCCATAACTGGACCATTACTGCTGATCGTATGATGTGGGATGGCCAAAACCTAATGGACATGTCTACCAAGCAGCGCCGCAATTTAATGGGCAGTGAAATCGCAGTCATATTCCAAGATCCTACAGGTAGCCTAGATCCAGCGATTACAGTGGGTAGTCAGCTCGTTGAAGCCATGCCTCAAGATAAACAAGTTTCATTTTGGAAACGCAATAAAGCGCGTAAAGCAACGGCGCAAAAATGGTTGCATAAGGTTGGTATTAAAAACACTGAAGAGGTCATGAGCAGTTATGCTTGGGAGCTCTCTGCAGGTGAGTGTCAGAAAGTGATGATAGCAATGGCCATTGCCAATCAGCCACGCCTATTGATTGCAGATGAGCCCACAGACTCGATGGAGATCAGCACTCAAGCGCAGATATTTAGACTTTTAAGTAAACTTAATCAACTACACAATGTATCCATTTTACTTATCAGCCATGAATTAGAAACCTTATCGGGCTGGTGCGATCAGCTGACCGTACTCTATTGCGGTCAAGTGATGGAATCGGGCCCGACATCCGAACTCCTCGAGCAACCATTTCATCCTTATACTAAAGCGTTACTCGATAATATGCCCGACTACTCCGGAGTATTGGCCCATAAATCCGTGATGAAAACCTTACCTGGATCGTCGCCAGCATTGCAACATCTGCCTATAGGTTGCCGACTTGGACCGCGCTGCCCGCAGGCGCAGAAACGTTGTGTTAGTAAACCTAGTTTGTGCCATAAAAAAGGCCGCTATTTTGCTTGTCATTTCCCCTACCACAGTGAGCCATGCAATGACGACACCACTTCTTAAAGTTAATGATCTCAGTAAAAGTTATTATGCTGGCTACAAACGTTTTAAGCGTCAATACAACAAGGCGCTTTCACCGGTATCATTTGAGTTAAACCAGGGTGAAACATTAGCCATTGTTGGTGAAGCGGGTTCGGGCAAGAGTACAATAGCTCGAATTTTGGTCGGTGCGGAAATTAGAAGTGGCGGAGAGATTTTCTTCGAAGGGGAACCATTAGATAAACACGATCTAAAACAGCGTTGTCGCCTGATCCGCATGATTTTTCAGGATCCCAATACCTCACTTAACCCAAGGCTGACCATTGGCGAATTGTTGGATGAACCCCTGAAATTTAATACTAAACTGGATAGTCGTGAACGCAAGGCCCAGGTGATTGATAAGCTTAGAAAGGTTGGCCTATTACCGGAGCATATTGAATTTTATCCACATATGATCTCTGAAGGACAAAAACAGCGCGTTGCCGTAGCGAGAGCTTTAATGCTTGACCCAAAAATTATCATTGCTGACGAAGCCTTAACCGCCCTCGATCTATCAGTAAGATCACAGATCTTAAACCTATTGCTCGAACTGCAACAAGATATGGGGCTGTCTTATATATTCGTGTCCCATAATATGAATATTATCCGCCATGTCAGCGATAAAATAATGGTACTTAAAAAAGGGGTGATGGTTGAGAAAGCAACTACAGAACAATTGTTTAATGCACCTCAACATGAATACACCCAAAGGCTGATCCAAGAGCAAAGTTTGTTTACCCGAAAAAAATAACAAGGGTTTGTTTCGCTTTGACTGGGCATAAACTCGTAGGATTAGGCCTCTAAGGCCTCTTTTCCAGTCTGTAAACTGCTCCAACCACTGATAAAAAAGCCGATTTTCAACAAAAACGAGTGCCATTTGATGTCGGTTTAATTATCCTAGAGACAATTTTTTAAGAGAATCAAAAAATATGATCATCAAACCTAGAATCCGTGGTTTTATTTGTACTACGACCCATCCTGTTGGCTGTGAAGCTAATGTTCTTGAGCAAATCAACTTTACCAAAGCTAAAGGCAAAATTGCTAACGGCCCTAAAAAAGTATTAGTCGTTGGCTCATCGAGTGGATACGGTCTGTCTTCACGCATCACAGCCGCTTTTGGTAGCGATGCCGCCACGTTAGGTGTGTTTTTTGAAAAGCCAAGTACTGAAACTAAACCTGGCACAGCGGGCTGGTATAACTCAGCGGCATTTGACAAGTTTGCTAAGGCAGAAGGCCTTTACTCTAAAAGCATCAACTGCGACGCTTTTAGCCACGAAGCAAAGCAAAAAGCGATTGAAATTATCAAGCAAGACCTAGGTCAGGTTGATATGGTGGTCTACTCACTCGCTTCTCCTGTTCGAAAAATGCCTGACAGTGGTGAGCTAATTCGCTCATCTTTAAAGCCAATCGGTGAAACTTATACTGCAACCGCTGTTGATACCAACAAAGACATTATCATCGAAGCAACGGTAGAGCCTGCATCTGAGCAAGAAATTGCCGATACTGTCACAGTAATGGGCGGCGAAGACTGGGAACTATGGATGCAAGCCTTATCTGAAGCTGGCGTGTTAAGCGATAACTGCAAAACCGTTGCTTACAGCTACATCGGCACCGAGCTGACATGGCCTATCTACTGGCATGGTGCACTGGGTAAAGCTAAGATGGACCTCGATAGAGCCGCTCACGCGTTAGATACTAAGCTTTCTGCTACTGGCGGTAGCGCTAACGTTGCAGTACTTAAGAGTGTTGTGACTCAAGCAAGTTCTGCCATCCCTGTTATGCCTCTATATATTGCGATGGTATTTAAGAAAATGCGCGCAGAAGGCTTACACGAAGGCTGTATCGAGCAAATCAACCGTATGTTCAGTGAACGCCTATACAAGGCTGATGGCACTGCGGCTGATGTCGACGATTCAAACCGTCTTCGTTTAGATGACTGGGAGCTTCGTGAAGAGATCCAGCAACATTGCCGTGACATGTGGCCACTAGTGACCACTGAAAACTTAAGCGAGCTGACCGATTACCGTGAATACAAAGAAGAGTTCTTAAAACTGTTCGGTTTCGGTATCGAAGGCATCGATTACGAAGCTGACGCCAACCCAAATGTTGAGTTTGATGTGGTTTCAATTTAACGAGCAACCGCTAGGTTTGGTTCGATAATAAAACGCCGCAATAGTACATTGCGGCGTTTTTTATTGCGCCTTCGCAAGCTCCTTCACCCTACCGCGTGCCTAACTGACTTTGTCGTCAGGCCTATCTCTGAGTACCGTTGAAATTAAATATTGCTTCATCCAAAAAACAACGAGGGCAGTAGAAAAAGCAGTAAGCTTTTAATCTTTATCTTCGTGAAAGCTAACCGCTTCGTGGTAAAAAGTTCTGAATTAAAAATCAATGCGATACACCACGAAGGACATAGAGCGCTGCGCTACACGAAGAAATCCATCGGCAAGATTAACTATAAGATAATAGCTTTGCTTTTTTGCTCTCCTTCGTGATCTCCGTGAAAGCGGAGCGCTTCATAGTGTGGCAGTTTATTCAGCCCATAAAAAAACCGGCCTCAGCCGGTTTTTTAATGCCTCTATGAGGCGCACTGCTATTTATTAGTAGCGCATATTCAGCAATTCTTATTCAGCAACAGGGTATAAAACCTCACCCTTAGCTTTTAGCGTTGCAATCACAGCGCGGTAATCGTTTTCACTGTACTGAGAGCTCAAACGTTGCTTCAGTGCATCAAGCAAAGACGCATCAACGCCTTCAGCCGCATTCACTTGCTTCAACACAACAACTGCATAACCGTTTGCTAGCGCTACAGTATCAACAGATGGCTTATCTGTAGGCTGTGCCATTGCAAAAGCTTTATTCACAATCGCGCCATCTACATCTTGAGCAAAGCGTGCAAGCTTATCTTGAACAACAAAATCAGCAGGTACACCAGACGCTTCCACAGCAGTCATCAGCTCTTGTGCTTGCTTGCGTGCAGCTTCATTAGCTTGCTCTTGCTTTAAGCGGTTAGCAATTGCATTACGCACATCAGCTAAATCCATTGTGCCTGCCGCTTTATGGGTATTGACGCGAATAACCACAACATGGTTCGGCTCAACTTCTAATACATCACTGTTCATACCATCGAGTAGCACATTCGAAGAGAATGCTTCATTGAGCAACTCTGGCTTGCTAAATAGTTCTGGCGGATTAGAACGAGTAAACTCAGCGGTGGTTTGAACTTCAACACCAAGATCCTTCGCCGCTTCAACCAGCGTATCAGGTACTTCGTAACTGCTATCAGCCAATACTTGCTGTAGCTCGTAGAACTTATCTACCGCTTGCTTATCTTGCAGCTGAGCAATAATTTTCTCTTTAACATCAGCAAATGGTGCTTGAGCGCCAGGCTGAATATCAAGCGCCTTAATAATGTGGTAACCAAAGTTTGTTTTCACAACATTTGAGTATTCACCTTTATTAAGTGCAAATAGCGCTTGGTCAAATTCAGGCTCCATTACGCCCGCTTCAAACCAATCTAGTTGACCGCCTTGCTCACCGCTAAAGGTATCTTCAGATTCAGTCTTGGCTATTTCTGCAAAATCCGCACCGTCTTGAAGCTGCTTATAGATTGCTTCTGCTTTAGCTTTCGCTGCAGAATCATCATCACCTAACTGCACTAAAATATGCGCAGCTAAACGCTTCTCTGCTTGAGTATACTGAGCTTGGTGTTCGTCGTAGTAAGCTTGTGCGTCAGCATCTGTTACAGTTACATCGCTAGCTAAGTCTTTTGCATCAAGTTCAATGTAATCAAGACTCACAACTTCTGGGCGAATAAATTGGCCAAGGTTTGAATCGTAATATGTCTTGATCTGCTCATCGGTCACACTGATATCAGCAAGGAACGGTGTTGCATCGATAACTTTGTAATCAATGTCACGAGTTTGACCTTGAAGATCAGCTAAATGCTTAGCTTCACCAGGTAAAACAAATTCAGAGCCTATTAACGTCGCAACAAGTTGGCGGCGAGTCATATCAGTACGCATCATGTCGCGAAAAGAGTTGGCTTGGTAGCCTAGCTGACGCAAAATAGCTTGATAACGGTCATTATCAAAGTGGCCATCAGTTTGGAATGCTGGCTCAGCCTTGATAGCAGCGATAACCTGTGCATCAGATACGCGCAATCCTAACTCTGCTGCGTTTTGATCCAGCAGCTTCTCAGCCACTAAACGCTCCAACACACTTTGCTTAACACTTTGCATATAGTTGTCATCTGCAGACAAGGTGGCAAACATGTCGCCTAACTGTTGCTCCAAACGACTACGTTCGTTTTGATATGCTTGTTCTAAAGCTGAGTTGCTGATCTCTTCACCATTTACGGTAGCAGCTGCAACCTCAGTTGAAGAACCCAAATAACTACTTACACCTGTAAATGCAAATGAAAGTATCACTAGGACTAATATGCTTTTAGCAATGACACCCTGTGAGCCTTCGCGAATCTTTTCTAACATCAGACTTCTCGCTTGTTGCGATTAATAAAATAAAAAGGCGCATCACTGTTTGGATGCGCCTTTTTGTAATTTAAAGGAGGAGAAAATAAAAAACCTTCAGACTCCTGCTGGCAAAATTAAGGTGATACTTAACTTGTGCCCTTTCTATTTGTAAAAAGCACTGACAATCAGTGCTTTCTTCAAAAGCCTTACAAAGGCTGCATTGCTAACTTTATTAGTTAACAGCGTCTTTTAGAGCTTTACCAGCTTTGAACGCTGGAATATTTGCTGCAGCGATTTTGATCTCAGCACCCGTTTGTGGGTTACGACCAGTACGCTCTGCACGTTGACGCACTTCGAAAGTACCGAAACCAACAAGAGCAATCTTATCGCCTTCTTTAAGGCCGTCAGTAATAGCGCCGATGAAAGAGTCTAATGCACGGCCAGCTGCCGCTTTAGAAATGTCAGCACCAGAAGCGATTTTCTCGATTAGTTCAGATTTGTTCATGTCATCCCCTTGAATGTAATTTGTGCGCCGCACCCAAATTCTTGTCTAGAGCGGTCTGCGGAGGCTTTTTATAACAAGCTTAGAACCAAAGTTCAAGCCTTATAGGAAAACCAAATAAATAAATTAGGATACTACTCAAAACCAGTCACTCCAAGGGCTGGAGCGACTGACTCTCCACAGACTTAGGCTACCACAGCTTGATAGCTAGGTAAGCCCTTTTTACTGTTTTTTTAAAGCATTCCTGCAATTTATTGCGTTAGTCCACGTTTTCTACGACTTCGAAGCCTTCAACTGGTCGCTCTAACGCCAACTTAAGTACCTCATCAACCCATTTCACCGGGTAAATTTTCAGATCGGCAATAACGTTTTGAGGAATTTCTTCCAAATCACGCTCATTTTCTTTTGGAATAAGAACAACTTTCGTTCCACCACGATGGGCAGCCAGTAGTTTTTCTTTCAACCCGCCGATAGGTAATACTTCACCGCGAAGAGTAATCTCACCTGTCATTGCTACATCAGCACGCACAGGGTTACCTGTTAAGCTCGATACCAGTGCTGTACACATTGCTGCGCCAGCCGATGGACCATCTTTTGGTGTCGCACCTTCTGGTACGTGCACGTGAATATCACGCTTTTCGTAAAAGTCAGGGTTAATGCCTAGCTGCTCTGCACGCGCACGAACAACTGTCATTGCCGCTTGAATCGACTCTTGCATTACATCGCCAAGTGAACCGGTATAAGTCAGCTTGCCTTTACCGAGCACTGAAGTGGCTTCAATCGTTAGCAAGTCGCCGCCAACTTCAGTCCACGCCAAACCAGTAACTTGTCCGATTTGGTTATTAGACTCAGCTTTACCGTAGTCACAACGCTGTACACCCAGAAATGACTTAAGGTTATCTTGGTTAACTTCAACGTGCTTAATGCTCTTATCCAGCAAAATCTGTTTAACCACTTTACGGCAAATTTTTGATAATTCGCGCTCTAATGCACGTACGCCCGCTTCACGAGTGTAGTAACGAATAATGCCGATAATAGCACTGTCATCTACTGTCACTTCTTTCGCTTTTAGGCCGTTACGCTCAATCTGCTTCGGCAGCAAGTGTTGCTTAGCAATATTGAGCTTTTCATCTTCGGTGTAGCCCGACAAACGAATCACTTCCATACGATCTAATAATGGACCAGGAATATTCATCGAGTTAGATGTCGCCACGAACATCACATCAGATAAGTCATAATCGACTTCCATATAGTGATCACTAAACGTTGAGTTTTGCTCTGGATCTAACACTTCAAGCAATGCAGAAGCCGGGTCACCGCGCATATCACTGCTCATCTTGTCGATTTCATCGAGCAAGAACAGTGGGTTTTTAACGCCCACTTTAGCCATTTTCTGAATAACCTTCCCTGGCATTGAACCAATATAAGTACGACGATGACCACGGATCTCGGCCTCGTCACGCACGCCGCCTAAGGCAACACGTACATACTTACGACCGGTTGCTTTAGCAATTGACTGACCCAGAGAGGTTTTACCTACACCTGGTGGCCCAACTAAACAAAGAATCGGGCCTTTAAGCTGCTTTACTCGGCTTTGAACCGCTAGATACTCAAGAATGCGTTCTTTGACTTTTTCAAGACCAAAGTGGTCTGTATCTAATACATCTTGTGCTTTAGCCAAGTCACGTTTAATTTTTGATCGCTTATGCCAAGGCACTGAGACCATCCATTCAACATAACTTCTCACCACAGTTGCTTCAGCAGACATGGGTGACATCATTTTTAATTTATTCAGTTCAGCAGAGGCTTTTTCTTTTGCCTCTGTAGGCATTTGCGCCTCTTCAATCTTTTTCGCTAAACTTTCAAATTCATCATGAGAATCGTCAATATCACCCAGCTCTTTTTGAATCGCTTTCATTTGCTCATTCAAATAGTACTCGCGCTGACTCTTCTCCATCTGCTTTTTCACACGGCTACGAATGCGTTTCTCAACCTGTAACAGGTCAATTTCAGCTTCCATCATCGCCATCAAATATTCGATACGCTCGCTAACATTAACCATTTCAAGCACAGACTGTTTGTCTTCAAGCTTAAGTGGCATATGGGCAGCCATGGTATCAGCAAGTCGTGCAGCTTCATCGATCCCTGACAACGAGGTCAATACCTCTGGTGGGATCTTCTTATTGAGTTTGATGTAACCTTCAAATTGCCCAACAGCTGTACGAATAAGCACTTCCTCTTCTTTTTCAGACAGAGGTTCTGACTCAAGGTAGTGAGCAGTCGCTTGAAAAATCTCATCTTGCTCAGAGTAGTTGTCGATGCGTGCACGCTGCCCGCCTTCAACCAATACTTTTACCGTGCCATCTGGCAACTTAAGTAACTGTAAAATCGACGCGACTGTACCAACGTCAAAAATATCATCGCTAGTTGGATCGTCTAACTCTGCATCTCGCTGAGCGACTAAAATGATTTGCTTATCTTGCTCCATTGCTTTTTCTAAGCAACGAATAGATTTCTCTCGACCGACGAATAACGGAATTACCATGTGGGGATAAACCACCACATCTCTTAGTGGTAGTACGGGTAGTTCGATTCGCGCATCACGCTCTAGGGTCATAGCTCGATTCCGTTTTTTATGATTACTAATGAGTATATTGGGATGATTGGATAGGATTCAATGGCGAAAAAAAATTATTTAAAAAAGTGTACAAAAAAGGAGCCAATTTGGCTCCTTTTCAACTCACCATCAAACTATAGGTGAAATTTTATTCAGCTGTTGCAGCTTGCGCTTCGTTGTTAGCGTAAATCAGTATAGGTGTTGATTCACCTTTAACCACTGATTCATCGATAACCACTTTAACAACATCATCTGTCGATGGAAGATCATACATAATATCAAGTAGGATCCCTTCAACGATTGAGCGAAGACCACGAGCACCGGTCTTACGAGTTTGCGCTTTAAGGGCAATCGCCTTTAACGCATCTTCTCTAAACTCAAGCTCTACATTTTCCATCTCAAATAATGCAGCAAACTGTTTAGTGATCGCATTCTTTGGCTCTGACAGAATTTGGATTAACGCTTCATCGTCAAGCTCAGACAGTGTCGCAAGTACAGGTAGGCGACCGATAAACTCTGGGATCAAGCCGAACTTAACTAAGTCTTCTGGTTCCACTTCTAACAGTGAATCCGAGATAGTCTTCTTATCAGCTTCACCTTTTACTTTGGCGCCAAAACCAATACCAGTACCGACATGAGCACGCTGTTCGATGACTTTTTCCAGACCAGCGAACGCACCGCCACAAATAAACAAGATCTTAGAGGTATCAACCTGTAAAAACTCTTGCTGTGGATGCTTACGACCACCTTGTGGTGGTACTGCTGCAACAGTACCTTCGATCAGCTTAAGTAGTGCTTGCTGCACCCCCTCACCCGATACGTCACGCGTAATTGATGGGTTGTCAGACTTGCGACTGATTTTATCAATCTCGTCGATGTAGACAATACCACGTTGCGCTTTTTCAACGTCGTAGTCGCATTTTTGCAGTAGCTTCTGAATGATGTTCTCGACATCTTCACCTACGTAACCCGCTTCAGTTAGCGTTGTCGCATCTGCCATCGTAAATGGTACATCAAGAACACGTGCCAACGTTTCGGCTAACAAGGTTTTACCGCTACCGGTTGGACCAATTAGCAAGATGTTACTCTTGCCAAGTTCTACGCCATCTTTAGGGCTCGCATTTTTAAGACGCTTGTAGTGATTATACACTGCGACTGCAAGCACCTTCTTCGCTTTATCTTGACCGATTACATAATCATCCAAATGCGCTCTTAGCTCATGAGGCGTAGGCAACTTGTCTTGATCTTGCTTTGGTGAGATCTCTTTAATCTCTTCTCTAATAATGTCATTGCAGAGTTCAACACACTCGTCGCAAACATATACAGAAGGCCCAGCGATGAGTTTTCTTACTTCATGCTGGCTCTTACCACAAAAAGAGCAGTACAGCAGTTTTCCGCCGTCACCGTTACCTTTGTCTTCACCCATTACTTTACCTCTGTTTGCAGTAATCCTACTGCCTAAATCTTTTCATTACTTCATATTTGAGCATAGCTCAGAGGAGAGTAAAAATCAGCCTCGTTTTGCTATCACTGAATCGACCAATCCGTATTCAGCAGCTTCAGCTGCGCTCATGAAGTTATCACGGTCTGTATCACGTTCAATCACTTCAAGAGGCTGGCCAGTATGCTCAGCTAACATAGAGTTAAGCTTGTTCTTAATGCCCAGGATCTCTTGAGCATGAATAGCAATATCTGATGCCTGACCTTGGAAGCCACCTAATGGCTGATGGATCATTACTCTTGAATTTGGTAAGCAATGGCGCTTGCCTTCTGCACCGCCTGCTAATAAAAATGCGCCCATGCTCGCCGCTTGACCAATACACACTGTGCTCACATTTGGCTTAATAAACTGCATAGTGTCATAAATAGCCATACCCGCAGTCACGCTGCCACCTGGTGAGTTAATGTATAGATAGATATCCTTATCTGGGCTCTCTGATTCCAAAAACAGTAACTGAGCAACGATAAGGTTAGCCATATGTTCTTCAACTTGGCCAACGAGAAAGATCACTCGCTCTTTTAAAAGGCGAGAATAGATATCATATGAACGTTCACCCTTAGCTGTCTGTTCGACAACCATAGGAACGAGTGCGTTAAGTACTGATTCTGGCGCTTTGTGCATGATTAACTTCCCTAAATAAAAATGGCCCGCATGAGGAACCTCATACGAGCCATTATAAATGGCTAATAGCCATTTAAGTCAAGCGATGGTTACGCGCGACCTGTAGCCTTGTTCATAAATTCTTCAAATTTGACTGCTTTTTCAGTCAAAGTTGCAGTTTTTAACAAAGCTTCAACCGCTTGCTCTTCTAGAGCAACGTTACGCATGTTCTGCATAAGTTCTTCGTTACCATTGTAGTATGCTACAACTTCACTTGGATCTTCGTATGCAGAAGCCATAGAAGCGATCAAACCTTGAACACGCTCATCTTCAGCTTTAAGCTCGTTAGTCTTGATCACTTCGCCAAGTAGTAGACCTACTTTAACGCGACGTGCAGCTTGCTCAGTGAATAGATCAGCTGGTAGCTCAGGCATGTTTGCAGCTTGGTCGCCGAAACGTTGCATAGCTTGCTTGCGCAATACTTCAACTTCGCCGTCGATTAGTGCTGTTGGCAATTCGATGTCGTTTTGCTCAACTAGACCATTAAGCACTTGCTCTTTAACATTCGCTTTAAGCGCTTGCTCAAGCTCACGGCTCATGTTTTTGCTGATTTCAGCGCGAAGAGCATCGATGCCACCTTCAGTGATACCGAATAATGTAGCAAACTCATCGTTAACTTCAGGAAGGTTAGCCGCTTGAACTTCGTTCAGAGTAATAGCGAAAGTTGCTACTTTACCCTTCAAGTTTTCTGCGTGGTAATCTTCAGGGAAAGTCACTTCGATATTGAACTCTTCACCTGCTTTGTGACCTTCAACACCAGACTCGAAACCTGGGATCATACGGCCGCTGCCTAGTTGTAGTTCGAAATCGTCAGCTTTGCCGCCTTCAAACTCTTCACCGTCGATTGAACCAACAAAGTTGATTTTAGCTTTGTCGCCTTCAGCCGCTGCGCGGTCTGCTACTTCAAAAGTAGCGTGTTGGTTACGTAGCGTTTCAATCATAGCGTCAACGTCAGCTTCTGTTACTTCAGCAGTAGGCTGCTCAACAGTGATTGACTCTAGACCTTTTAGCTCTACTTCTGGGTAGATTTCAAAAGTAGCAACAAACTCAAAGTTTTCGCCTTCAGTTGAACCAGGAGTTAACGTTGGTGCGCCTGCTGGGTTTAACTTCTCAGCAATGATTGCTTCAACGAAGTTACGCTGCATCACTTCACCAGTGATATCTTGACGAATTGCATTACCATAACGCTTATTAATAACGCTTACAGGTACTTTTCCTGGACGGAAACCTGGGATACGGGCACGCTTAGCTTCGCTTTTTAATGCTTCTTTAACAGTGTTCTCGATCTGCTCAGCAGGTACAGAAATTGTTAGGCGACGCTCTAGGCCTTGTGTGGCTTCAACAGAAACTTGCATTTTTTTACCTCGAAATATGTCTATCGTCCTTTGCAATAGTCGAAAAATCAACTATTCAGGTATTCGTTTCTTGATCCGTAAATTTCACCAAAATGCCCATAATTACTGAAGATCGGCACAGGTATCTTTTAGTTGATAATTATCAAGACGCGACATTATAGCTATGGAATGCGCCAGAGTCGAGCCTCAAAGCGTGATTTACAGGTGTAAAAAAAGCGACCTGAGGTCGCTTTCTTAACTTCTTTGCAGAATGAGTGGGGTGACTGATGGGGTTCGAACCCACGACAACCGGAATCACAATCCGGGACTCTACCAACTGAGCTACAATCACCACAAAAATGGTACGCCCGGCAGGATTCGAACCTGCGGCCACCCGCTTAGAAGGCGGGTGCTCTATCCAACTGAGCTACGGGCGCTCGGTAATGAAATAAATTCCATTTCCTGAACTGGGCAACTAACGTGTCACGCTAGTTTAAATGTGGTCGGTGATAGAGGATTCGAACCTCTGACCCTCTGGTCCCAAACCAGATGCGCTACCGGGCTGCGCTAATCACCGAAATTTGAAACCTAATGTAAAGTACGTTTTCACGCTGGGACACCCTTTACTGTTTCTGGCTCTCAAGGACAACAACTTGCTGCTCGTTGAGAACGGAGCGCATAGTACCCCCGCACCTAAAAGTCGTCAATGACTTTTTTAAAAAATACACTCACATGGCTATTTAACACACTAACGGGTGCAGCTTTGACCATTGTGGCCAAAATTAAGACTACGCAGAGTGATTTGCTGCTAATGACTAACTAAAGTGACATAACTGGTATTTAAAACCAAACTTCAATACAGTTAATACTGCAATCAATTGCCTAAAGCTTAATACTGCAACCAAATGACTAAGCTAACCTTGTTCCATACAGAAAGTTATTATCCGTATATTAGAATTGTTTGTTAACAGTCTAAATCAATGACACCCTTGGTCTGTCCTGTTAAAATGCAGCCGTTTTCCATTATCGCGTCGTATAAAGGACACCAACCCCAATGACAGCCCAAAACATCGATGGTAAAGCGATTGCGCAAACCATTCGAACACAGCTCAAAGATAAAGTCACCGCCCGTAAAGAGGCTGGTCAAAGAGCCCCAGGTTTAGCCGTAATTCTTGTTGGAGCAGATCCTGCATCGCAAGTTTATGTCGGCAGCAAGCGCAGAGCCTGTGAAGAAGTCGGTTTTATATCTCGTTCTTACGATCTAGACTGCAGCACATCAGAAGACGCCTTATTGTCACTCATTGATGAATGTAACGACGATCCAAGCATAGATGGGATCTTAGTTCAGCTACCTCTTCCAGAGCATATCGAAGAATCGAAAGTTATTGAGCGTATTCGCCCAGACAAAGATGTAGATGGCTTCCACCCCTATAACGTTGGCCGTTTAGCTCAGCGGATCCCAGTACTTCGCTCATGCACTCCCATGGGGATAATGACACTGATCCAATCGACAGGTATTGATACCTTTGGTTTAGATGCTGTTGTCGTCGGCGCATCTAACATCGTTGGCCGCCCAATGTCACTGGAGCTGCTATTAGCAGGCTGCACGACCACAACATGCCATCGTTTTACCCGTAACCTTGAAGATAAAGTAAGACAAGCCGATTTAGTCATTGTAGCAGTGGGTAAACCTGGGTTTATTCCTGGCGATTGGATAAAGCCCGGCGCAATCGTTATCGATGTAGGTATTAACCGTTTGGAAAGCGGTCAGCTTGTAGGTGACGTACAGTTTGATGAAGCTGCCGAGCGTGCAAGTTTTATCACGCCAGTACCTGGCGGTGTAGGTCCGATGACGATCGCAAGCCTACTTGAAAACACGCTATATGCTTGCGAGCAGTATCACGATTAACAGAAGGTTCTAGGTTTAAAACAAGGTCCTAGGAAAAGCAGCTAACAGCCAAGACGGAAAAGCTATTTCCATGATATTCCATCTATCCATGTGTGGTGGTATAAATATTCCAGACCTAGTTACTCAAAAAAGAGATACCACACCTTTCCATCCATGGGGTGTGGCATAAGTGTTCCAGACCTAGTTACTCAAAAAGAAAAGCCTGCATTAAGCAGGCTTTTTTGATGTCTTACATCAGAGCAATCAGTGGTTAAGAATTACTTCTTACGCCAGGTGGTGCCTTCTGGACCATCTTCTAAAATCACACCTAATGCATTAAGCCCGTCACGTGCAACATCGGCTGCAGGCCAGTCTTTTTCTGCACGAGCACGGTTACGCTCAACAATTAAGGCTTCAATTTCTGCCACTTCGTCATCAGTCCCCTCTCCTTTAAAGAAGGTATCAACATCTTGACCTAAAATGCCTAGTACATCCGCCAGCTCTTTAAGTGCGACACCTAATGCTGAGGCTTTTGCCATGTCAGTTGCTTTTAAACGATTGATCTCACGCACAATATCAAACAATACCGAATAAGCTTCAGGCGTATTAAAATCATCATCCATCGCCGACTTAAACTTGTTAACGAAGTCTTCAGCAGGTGCGGCTTCAACCGTTAGGTCTAAATCTTTAAGTGCAGTATAAATGCGCTCTAATGCTGATTTAGCTTGCTTAAGGTTATCTTCTGAGTAGTTTAGCTGGCTGCGATAATGACCAGATAACAAGAAGTAACGAACCGTTGCAGCGTCGTAGTGACCCAGCACATCACGGATAGTGAAGAAGTTATTCAAAGACTTTGACATCTTCTCTTTATCTACCATCACCATACCAGTATGCATCCAATAGTTTACATATGGCGTATCATGAGCACAGCAAGACTGAGCGATTTCATTTTCATGATGTGGGAACTGAAGATCGCTACCGCCGCCATGGATGTCGAAATGGATCCCTAAATGCTTGCTATTCATTGCTGAACATTCGATATGCCAACCTGGACGACCAGGTCCCCATGGAGAATCCCAAGTCGGCTCGCCTGGTTTTGACATTTTCCACAATACGAAATCCATTGGATCGCGCTTAGTGTCTTCAATCTCGACACGAGCACCCGCTTGCAGTTGCTCAAGGTTCTGCCCAGATAAACGACCATATTCAGGGAATGATGACACGCTAAATAGCACATCCCCACTTGAAGCAACATAGGCGTGATCACGTTCTATGAGTCTTTCGACCATATCGATGATTTCAGGTATATGCTGTGTGGCACGAGGTTCGTTATCTGGACGAGCCATGTTCAAGGCATCAAAATCTTTATGCATTTCAGCAATTAGACGCTCAGTTAACGAATCGCAACTTTCATGATTTTCATTCGCGCGCTTAATAATTTTGTCATCAACGTCGGTAATATTACGTTGAAAATTAACGTCATATCCGCTGTATCTTAGGTATCTAACAATCATGTCGAAAGATACAAATGTACGCCCATGGCCAATATGACATAAATCATAGATGGTCACCCCACACACATACATGCCAACCTTTCCTGGCTGTATTGGCACAAACTGCTCTTTTTGGCGGGTAAGACTATTGTAAAGCTTCAACATTGATTATTCTCTTCAACGGCTATATTTAGAAATTAGTTGTTCAGTCTACCACTGCAAAAGTCGCTGTTCCAAGCTGTTTTCGTACACCAAGCCCGCAAAATTGAGCAGATATACCGCAACTAAGCAAGTTTGCGATCTTATCCCGATGATTCACAAGCGTTACAACAATGCTGTGGTGCACTTTCGATTCCAATATCGCATAAATGGTGCTTAATTTAATTAGCCAAACACACAATGCTTTATGGTTTTACGCAATTACGTTAGAATCCAACCATTATTACAGCGTGTTAAATGACGAGAGTTTAAATATGATCACACTTCATACAAACCATGGCGAAATCAAAATAGCTTTGAATACTGAAAAAGCGCCGAATACTGCCGCTAATTTCTTAAACTATGCTAAAGAAGGTTTCTACGATGGCACTGTTTTTCACCGTGTAATCGACGGTTTCATGGTCCAAGGTGGCGGTTTTACTGAAGATATGGGCCAAAAACGCCCTAACGAAACAATCGCAAACGAAGCAAATAACGGTTTATCGAACAAAATCGGTACTATCGCAATGGCTCGTACTTCTGATCCACACTCAGCAACTGCACAGTTTTTCATCAACGTTGGCGACAACACTTTCCTAGACTTTAAGTCTGAGTCAGCTCAAGGCTGGGGTTATTGTGTATTTGGTGAAGTAGTTGAAGGCATGGATGTTGTTAACAAGATTAAAGCCGTTAGCACTGGTAACCGTGGTATGCATCAAGATGTTCCTCTTGAAGCTGTTATCATCGAAAAAGTAACCATCGAAGAGTAACATTGCCTCGATGCGAACTCTATTTGTGGGCGATTTGCACCTAAGTGCCGATCGCCCCGATATCACCCAAGCTTTTCTTACGTTTCTCGATACTCAACTTCACGACACTGATGCATTATACATCCTTGGTGATCTCTTCGAAGTATGGGTTGGTGACGACATAGCTGAACCTTTTGCTAACCAACTTGCTGATGCAATAAAACAAGCCTCAAAAAAACTGCCTATTTACTTTATTCATGGCAATCGGGATTTCCTAATTGGCAATGCATTTGCTACACGTAGCGGTATGACACTGTTACCTGAAGTCTATACTTTAGATTTATATGGGGTAGCTACAGTGATTTTGCATGGCGATAGCCTCTGCACCTTAGATAAACCTTACCAGCGTTTTAGAAAATTTCGAAATATGAGCTGGGCCAAGTGGCTTTATGCGCATTTACCGCAATCTAAACGACTTGATATTGCCAGTAAACTACGAGCAAAAAGTCAGAGCAGTAATCAACAAAAAAGTTATAGCATTATGGATGTTGAACCTGAGGCTGTGCTTGAGCTACTCGATGAGACGAAAACCAAGCAGATGATCCACGGTCATACTCATAGACCCGCAATTCATCAACTTAACAATGGTAAACGCCGTATTGTTGTTGGGGATTGGTATGATCAAGGCAGCATGCTAAGTGTTAGTAAAGACTGTGTTGAACTGATAGAACTTCCTTTCGGCAAGTAGTTTACTGCTTGCCTCTTTAGGATTCCCCTTTAATGACAGCCTAAGTAAAGACAAGCAATTTAATTGCTTGTCACTGTTGCCAGCGGCGCCCCGCTATGGAACTTAAAATCTTCATCATCAGATAAAATAAGCTCCGCTTCTACTGCGGCAAAATGGGCTACTCTATCACTGATATCGGTAGCTGAAATAGCCTGCGCCAATGTCAGGTAATCTTGATAATGACGCGCTTCAGAGCGCAGCAAGGAATTATAAAACTTCTTTAGCTCTTCATCTAAATGCGGTGCCAACTTAGCAAAACGCTCACAAGAACGTGCCTCAATAAATGCACCAATAATTAATTTATCGACAAGCTTGGCAGGATCATGAGTTCTAACCTCTTTCATCATGCCTTTGGCATAACGCCCCGCGCGAATGTTCTGGTATTCAATACCTCGACTATGCATGATGCCCAGTACCTGCTCAAAGTGATGAAACTCTTCTTTGATCAAGCGTACCATCTTATTGATTAAATCCCTGCCGTGTTCGAAATCATCACGAGCGATAAGCTCTGCTGAAAACTCATTTTTTTTACTGTCTTTGGCCAAAAAAGATTCTGTATTTCTGCCCTTATCATAAACAAATTCTTCATAGGGTTTTACCCAGTCAAGCAGCACTTGGCCACTTTGTTTATCTACGGCATATTTACGGACTAAAAACAGAGCCGTCTGCGCAGCCTTTAGCTCACAGTTACAATGATCGATTAATAGTCCTGTTAATTGCTCAGGTTTCTTTGCCTCTTCAACCCAACTATCTGGCGTTTCGCATTTTAAAAAATTGTAAATTGGCGCTAATAGCTGCTGCATGGCTAAGTTCATCCTGGTCCCATCTCGACCTTGTCAATAGGACACTATTTTATCAGCAATTTTCAGCAGAGTCCTAGCTTAACACCTATGATTAATTTGACAGGCTTGACTCTTAGCAGATTTTGTTCAATAAATAACCTTAGAGCTGTAACAAGTTCGTCTGCAGTTTGGCGAGCCAATTTAATATAAAAGTTAAATGCTAAACGAGGATAATTATAATGATATTGAATCACTTAATGGGGCTATACACTCATCCAAAGGAAGAGTGGCACACTATTGAAAAAAACCACGAAGCACTGCGCAGTAGCTTAAGCCATATCGTCATTGTTGCGCTTATTCCAGCTATCTGTTCTTTTATCGGCACATCTCAAATTGGTTGGGACTTAGGCGTTGGTGACCGTCAGTTCCTAACTGCGCAAAGTGCTATGATCATGTCTACTGGAATGTATTTTGGCCTAATCGTCGGAGTGTTTGCCCTCGCCTACCTCGCTTTTTGGATGGCAAAAACCTTCGATGCAAAACCGAGTTATACCCAAGCACTAGAGCTTGCAGCCTATACTGCTACACCGCTGTTTATGGTGGGCTTAGCGGCGCTTTATCCTACACTGTGGTTTATCATGGTTGTCGGGCTTGCAGGCCTTGCTTACTCGGTTTATCTGCTTTATACCGGTGTACCGATTATTATGAACATCCCAGAGGAAAAAGGCTTTATTTACGCAAGCTCTGTTGTGACTGCTGGCTTAGTCTTGCTGGTCGGGCTAATGGCTTCGAGCGTCATTCTTTGGAGTGTTGGTTTTGGCCCTATGTATCAATAAGCTCACTTTGACTACTTTCAACTCTTTATATTGATGGGTATTCATACTAATCAATATCACAAAGTAAGCCAGCGAACTCCAAAACACAAGCAACAAAAAAGCCGACATTATGTCGGCTTTTTTAGTGTTAATAAGTACTTAGATAAGGCTTACTCGAAAGAGTCTCTTAGTGGCACGGTTAAGTTAAACACTAACGCGTCCTCTGTAGAATCTTTACTGTCTGCGCAGAAGTAACCTTCACGCTCAAACTGATAAGCTTTTTCAGCTTCTGCAGTGATAAGGCTAGCTTCTACTAAACCATGCTTAGTTGTTAACGAGTGCGGGTTTAGCACTTCGTCAACAGACTCAGCAGCAGCTGGATTAGGGTCGCTGAACAATCTTTCATACATGCGAAGCTCTGCTGGTTTTGCAGTCGTTGCTTCAACCCAGTGAATAACGCCTTTAACTTTACGACCATCACTTGGGTTTTTACCCAACGTTTCGTCGTCATAAGTACAGAAGATAGTGGTGATGTTGCCATCAGCATCTTTCTCACAGCGCTCAGCTTTGATCACGTAAGCATTACGCAAACGTACTTCTTTGCCTTGGACTAAACGCTTGTACTTCTTGTTTGCTTCTTCGCGGAAATCATCTGCATCGATAAATAGTTCACGGCCAAAAGATAGCTCGCGCTTACCCATCTCTTCCTTGCTAGGATGATTTGCTGCGTTAATGATCTCAACCTGACCTTCTGGGTAGTTTTCGATAACCACTTTCACCGGGTTAATCACTGCCATTGCACGAGGAGCGAACTCGTTAAGCTCTTCACGAATACACGCATCAAGCATTGCAACTTCGACCATGTTGTCTTGCTTAGTAACACCAATACGCTTACAGAATTCACGAATAGACGCAGCGGTATAGCCACGGCGGCGGTAACCCGCAATCGTAGGCATACGCGCATCGTCCCAACCTGTTACTAGGTTGCGTACCACTAAGTCATTAAGCTTACGCTTTGACATTAATGTGTATTCAAGATTCAATCTTGAAAACTCGTACTGACGTGTTCTGTTTGGCGCTTGGAAGTCATCTAATTGATCTAGCACCCAATCATACAGTCTACGGTTATCTTGGAATTCTAACGTACACAATGAGTGGGTAATGTTTTCAATCGCATCAGAAATACAGTGAGTAAAGTCGTACATTGGGTAAATGCACCACTTATCGCCCGTCTGATGATGATGAGCAAAACGAATACGGTAGATGATTGGATCACGCATACACATAAATGGTGATGCCATATCAATCTTAGCTCGAAGCGAACACTCGCCTTCTTTGAACTCACCTAAACGCATTTTTTCAAATAACGCCAAGTTCTCTTCAACTGAGGTATCGCGGTATGGGCTGTTCTTACCAGGCTCTTTAAGCGTACCGCGATATTCGCGAGTCTCTTCACCATTTAAGAAGCACACATAAGCTAAGCCTTTAGTGATTAATTCAACCGCGTACTGATGTAATTGGTCAAAATAGTTTGATGAATAACGAATATCACCATCCCACTGAAAACCGAGCCACTGCACATCAGCCTGAATAGAATTAACGTAATCGATATCTTCTTTTTCAGGGTTGGTATCATCAAAACGTAAGTTACATTGACCTTTATAGTCTTGTGCAATACCAAAGTTTAGGCAGATAGACTTAGCGTGGCCGATATGAAGAAAGCCGTTTGGCTCTGGTGGAAAACGAGTTTGAACACTCGTGTGCTTACCAGTAGCGAGATCTTCATCTATGATGTTACGTATGAAGTTACTAGGACGTACTTCAGTGTCCACATGACTCATGGAATTCCTCTTTGCGAACGATGATTAAAGACTAAAAATGCATAATCCTACAGATCTTGTAAAGGATCAACGACTGAGGTTTAAAAACCTCTCTAATGGCTATTTTTATAGCGCAAAAAGCAGCGAATCATCGCTGCTTTTTATTATTTGATCACAGTATACGCTATTCGCGTTATTCAGTAATCACTTTAATGCCAGGGATAATGGTCTGTGTTTTCTTACCCTTTTTCTTTAGCCAGAGATAGAAGACAACTAAAGCTATTACGAAAAATCCTATCCATAAGCTTGATTGCAATGGGTGTTGTGCAAACGTTGCGCCTTGATAGAATACGGTAGCAACACCATAAGCTAAAGCAAATGTCCAAAGCCCTGCAAATCTTGCCCAACGGCTACCAAACTCGTTCACCAATGCGCCCATAGCTGCTACGCAAGGTGTATATAACAAGATAAACAATAAGTAAGCAAATGCAGCAGTGACCCCAGCGAAACCAGCCTGCAGTGCGCCAAAGGTCGACGTATCCACTTCAAGCTCTTCAGATGCAGCCTCTACCGATGACACATCCCCCACTGAAATCGATAACGGATCATCAGGGGCAATACCAAATAAATTCTCAGGGATTGTTGCTAGCGCTTCACTAAACGTGTCGCTTATTGGCGCTAAAGCTTCATCACCCGCACCGGCATCTGAATAAAGGCTATTTAGAGTACCTACTACGGCTTCTTTTGCAAAAATCCCCGTAATAATACCTACTGTTGCTGGCCAGTTATCTTGCTCAACGCCCATAGGGGCAAATAACGGGGTTACTTTTTGGCTCACTACACTCAATACTGACTCTGAACTATCTTCATGACCAAATGAGCCATCAGTACCGATTGCATTAACAAAGTTAAGCAGAGTCACTACAATCACAATCGTTTTACCCGCGCCCATGATAAAGCTCTTGGTACGCTTACCCGTTCGCGCCATGACGGTCTTGAACTTTGGTTTCTCGTAGCTAGGTAGCTCCATAACCACTGCGCTGCTAGAACCTGGAAGTAAGGTTGAGCGAAGTAATAATCCAGTACCGATAGCAGCAAAGATACCAATAATATAGAGCAAGAAAACTAAATTCTGACCCGATTCAGGGAAAAAGGCTGCTGCAAATAATGCGTAAACAGGTAGTCTTGCGCCACAAGACATAAATGGCGCCATCATACCAGTAACGATACGCTCACGCTCACTGCCTAGGGTACGGGTTGCCATAATCGCAGGTACCGAACAACCAAAACCAACAATCATAGGCACAAATGCACGTCCAGGAAGGCCAATACGGCGCATTAAACCATCAACAACAAATGCCGCACGCGCCATATAGCCAGAACCTTCAAGCACTGACAGCGCTAGAAATAACGCTGCAATGACCGGAATAAAGGTCGCAACAGTTTGAATACCTTGACCCACACCACCAGCGATAATGGTGACCAACCAGGCCGGAGAACCTAGGCTAGACATGAATGCGCCTAAATGATCAACAAAAAGCGCACCTGCTGTAATATCGAAGAAATCAATAAATGAGCTGCCCACGTTGATACTGAACATGAACATTAAGTACATAACAAATAAGAAAACAGGAATACCTGCTACAGGGTGCAGTACAATTTTATCTAACTTATCGGTGAATGTTTCACGATTATCGCTATCTACTGAGCCGGTAAATACACGCTCAACGAAATCAAATCGCGTTGTCGCAACCATGATCTCAATGTCTTTCCCTTGGCTAGATAATGCCTGAGAGTATTGCTCTACTTCACTCGCCATTTGACTGTTTTTACACTTACCACAGCCTAATCCATTAGCCAGCATAGCCAGAGCACGACCGCGACTTAATGAGTCATCTTGAGCCAATAAATTGGTCACGCCCGCTTCAATTTCTGCGTCGTAATTAAGCACTAATGGCGCTTCAGAAACCTTACCGTCGAGTAAAGCAACAAATTGCAGCTTTATCTTTTCAATATCTTTTTCTTCACGAGAACACACTGCGACGACAGGGCAACCTAACTCTTCGCTCATTTTAGCGACGTCAATCTTAATACCACGTTCGAGCGCCGCATCAATCTTGTTCAGCACAACGACCAACGGAATGCCTAGCTCACGAAGCTGTACCGTTAGGTATAAATGGCGTTCAATATTAGTAGCATCAACAAGGTTGATAATGCCATCAATAGATTGTTCAGCTAGGTATTGCTGTGCAATCTGCTCATCTAACGAGCAATCACAACTATTACCCGCTGGAAGCAGATCGTAAATACCGGGTAAGTCAGTTAAGAAGACATCGGTGCCTTGCAGTGCAAACTGGCCAGTTTTTTTCTCAACCGTCACACCCGACCAATTACCCACTTGCTGGTTAGAACCCGTTAATGCATTAAACAGTGTGGATTTTCCCGCATTTGGGTTACCAACAGTTACGCAGTTAAATTGTTTAGCCATTCGCTTTTTCAACCTCAATAATATCTGCTAAATCGCGACGCATACATAATTTACTGCCACGGATATCTAACTCTACGCCCGAGCCCATCGGCGCTCTGCGGATCAAGGAGAATCGAGTATTTGGGGTGATCCCCATCGAAAGGAGTTTGCGTTTAACTACCGCGGGCAAATCTATCTGGCCCACTTGAGAAATTCTGGCTACATCGCCTGGATTCAATTCACTTAACTTCATTGTGCATTCCACCTATTTACAGGCCTCGACTCTCTTTGAAATTAATGCTGATTCTAAAGCAGACAAAAGAGTAATAACTTTACCTAGATCAACATTTCGGACTGTAAACGATAATAATTTTCAATTGTGTTCTCCATTATGTGACAAATATCTCAACTAATAAATGCCTACGCCGAGATAAATTTTCCTGCCGAACCACCACACTAATTAAGAATGGTTATTATTTAACAAATGCCAGTTCATTGATTCAACAAACGACAAATGTGATCGGTGTCACACTTATTGATTTAGTTCTATATAAATCAGTCTATCCAGTAAATTAAACACACATTTTTGTTATGGGATTGTAATAAATTCACCCTATAATTAAACATTAGTAATTTACATAATTACTAATTTTAAATTATCAAAAAATAATCGCTTTAAAGGCGAATGGGAATGAGATGATGAACAAGAACACTGGATGGTTCTCTAGCGCCTTGGTGCGTCTGCTGTTAATAACCTTAGTGGCATTAAGTACAAGCGTTTACTCCGCTCCGTGGGACGACCAAGATCCACAAGAAGTAGAAGCTATACTCGACAAAAAGTTTGCTGAAGGGAAATACTCCCCAAAAGGCGCTGACTCCTGCTTGATGTGTCATCGGAAAAATGAAACTGTCATGGCGCTATTTGACGGTGTCCACGGCAGCAGTGTTCAAGGATCACCAATGGCCGATCTTCAATGCGAAGCGTGCCATGGTCCCCAAGGTAAACATAATCGTGGTGGTAAAGAGCCCATGATTACCTTCGGTTCAAATTCTCCCGTCCCAGCTGAAAAGCAAAATAGTGTTTGTCAGAGTTGCCATAACAATGACAACTTCATGGCTTGGCAAGGCAATCATCATGACAATGCCGATGTGAGCTGCGCCGACTGTCACTTAGTCCATACCGGGCAAGACCCAATTGCACAGCGAAGCACGGAAGTGGCTGTGTGTACCAGTTGCCATACTCAGCAAAAAGCAGACATGAATAAACGCTCATCGCATCCATTAAAATGGCAACAAATGGTATGTACAGATTGCCATAACCCTCACGGAAGCTTAGCTGACGCCAATCTAAAGCAGATGAGCGTCAATGAAAATTGTTACTCGTGTCATGCAGAAAAACGTGGACCCAAACTTTGGGAGCACGCCCCGGTTACTGATGACTGTGCGACTTGCCACAATCCTCACGGCAGTGTCAATGAAGCCATGTTAACCACAAAACCTCCCATGCTTTGCCAGCAGTGTCACGCATCGGTAGGTCACACATCGAATGCCGTCTTTGGTGGTCAGCCTAACGCGTTTAACGCTGGGCAAAGCTGTATGAACTGCCATTCACAAGTTCATGGTTCAAATCACCCGTCTGGCAAATTACTGCAGCGCTAACAAGGAGTGGCCGTTATGTTTGGAATAAACAAAAATATCAACACGCCGCAGCAACTATCAATACTAGCGCTGGCCATCAGTGCCAGTATTTCCCCTGTGTTTGCAGACGGCTATGGCTTAAAGAATGTCAATAGAGACCAAGCAAACACCGCTGAGTGGGAGTGCAAACGCTGTAACGTTGAATCTGGCTTTAAAGGCAGCGTCGGCGTAGGTGCTGCTTATAATGATGCGTCAGATATTCACTTTGGCAATACGACCGGTACAGATAAAGATGGTGCAGTAGCTCATCTAGAAGCAGACTTAACTAACAAATCCGAGTCTGGCTACCAAACTTCTTTTGTTGCTGACAAGCTGGGTTACGACACTGGCAGTACTCGCTTAGAAACTGGACGTCCAGGGCAATATAAGCTGGCATTCGGTTATCGAGGTTTTGCCCTATACGACACAAATTATGCCCTAAGCCCCTATACCAATAGCGGTGACGATCTATTGTTGCCAGCAAACTGGCAAGCGGGCGCAGTTACCTCACAAATGCCTAACTTACTCGAGGATGTCACTGACGTTGAATTAAAAATCCAACGAGAACGTTTTTTGGTCGATGCGCAATACAAAAGCTCATTTTATCAAGCTGACATCAATTACCGACATGATAAGCGAGAAGGAAAACGGACTTTCTCTGGAAACTTTCTCACCAATAGTGCAATGCTCGCACAACCAATCGATGACAGCACTGATGAGCTAGGTGCAAAAATTTACTTTAATGGTAACGGCTGGCTCGTTGGCCTTGACTCAAGCTTTAGTCAATATAAAAACGACCATAACGCTCTCAATTGGCAAAATGCTTTTACGCCTACATTTGGTGCCGCCTACGCAGGCCAAAGTGCTGTTTCACCCGATAATAAAGCCTATCGTATTGGCGCCAATGCGCAACTTGGCGGCAACGGGCATCAAATACTGATGCATTTAGGTGTTGCAAGCTTTACCCAAGACGAAGCTTTCTTGCCTGCGACAATCAATGGACCAAGCCCCGCCTTGCCAACAACCAGCCTCGACGGCAAAGTTGATACCACAGATATGAAGCTCAAATACACAGGTCGTGTCATGCGCGGGCTAAGTATCAGGGCGAGCTATGACTATTCCGATAGAGACAACAAAACGGCACTTAACCCCTACCCTCAAGTCATAACCGACAGTTATTATGCCGGTAACGCAATCAACCCTGAGTACGATAGAACCAAGCAACAAGCGAAGGTAGGTGCAAAATATCGCTTTACTCGGACTATCTATCTTGATGCAGGCTATCAATATGATCATAACGACTATAGTGATTTAGACAGGGACTCATTGCAACAAAACGGACTGTTTGCTCGAGTGAGCTATCAAATTACACCGTCTTGGAGCACCTGGTTAAAAGCTGACTTTAGTGACCGTACAGGTAGTACTTATAAAGCAGTCACTACCACTGGTAGCCCAAGTAACCCATACCTTAGAAAATCCTATTTAGCCGATAGAGAGCGCCAAGAGTACCAGCTGAGTGTGAACTATAGCTCAGAGTCCAACCTCTCTGCGAGTGCAAACCTTAATGTCACCAGTGACGACTACGACGATACATTAGTTGGCTTAACAAAGGTCAATACTCAAGGTTATGACGTCTCTGCTAATTATCTATTAAGCGACGATATCATCATCAATGCCTTCCTCAATCAAGATTGGCGTGATAGCGATCAAGCCGGTAGTAGCAATTTTGGCCTGCCAAATTGGTACGTCAATACAGACGAGGAGTCTACCTTAGTCGGCGCAGGTCTCGACTACCTTCAGCTATTAGATAAGAAGCTCGATTTAGGGGTCGCTTACACCTACTCCGATGGTCAAAGTGATACTGAGATAACCCAAGGTCTCACTTCTCCCTACGGTGACTATTTTGCAAAGAAACATAACATCAATGCCTTTGCCAAGTATCAGCTTGGCGAGCAAATGGCGTTACGTTTTGATTGGATATTTGAAAACTATAAAGATTCTGATTGGCTAAACCAGGGGTTAACGGTCGATTCAATTCCCAACGTCTTAACGTTCGGCGACCTTAGCCACAATTATAGTGCTCACTATGTTGGCCTAACGTTCAGTTACCAACTATAGCCATGTCAATTAAAAGGAATTCAAGGACATCAATATGAAACGAGTCACTCAATCACTACTAGCTAAAAGTATTCCTCTAACGCTAATTGCCATGTTAACGGCTTGCGGTGGCGACGATGGTTCCCCGGGTAACCCAGGAGAACCAGGAGGGCCACCTGCAAGTGAAATTAACAGCCTTGATATCACTGTAAATGAAGTGCTATTCGACTCAGGTGTAGCAACGGTTAACTATCGCATCACCAATGAAAGCGACGAACCGGTAGTGGGTGTTCCCTCTGCTACGTATATTGCCGCTCAGCTATTACCAATGGGCTATACCAATGCCGGTAATGCCAGCCAATGGCAATATATCACGTCGCAATCTTGCCCTGGTTCTAAATGCCTTGGAGAGTTTGTCGACCATAAAAACGGAAAATACAGCTATACCTTTGATTATGTGAGCGATCGCGATAACGGCTTTTCATTCATCCCCGGAGCAACCCAAAGGATGGTTATCAAAGTGGGCGGGGATTCACTGAGTGATGGCACGAGTTTACCTATCACCAACCAATATTTAGACTGGCAAAATCAGGGCCGTGAGCCTGCATATACCCGAGATATTCTCGTCATGCAGAGCTGTAACACCTGTCATGATGATTTGTCATTCCACGGGCCCGCGGGTAAAGGAAGTTATAACGAGATACAAGCTTGTGTCACCTGTCATAACACTGACAGAGTCAGCAATCCTAGTAATGTATTTGCTCCTATGGTCCACACTAAGCACTTAGCTGGATTTCCAGTGTCTCTGGCTGACTGTCAAACCTGTCACGCTCCCGATGAGTCGCTCGCCCAAAACATGAATTGGACTCGCGTACCGACAATGGAAGCTTGCGGTAGCTGCCATACCAATATCGATTTTCCAGCAGGTCAAGGTCATCCAACTCAGGTCGATAATAGCAACTGTGTTGCGTGTCATAACTCAGACTGGACCATGAATGCACATAGCCAAGCGAATACTGACGCAGTGCTTGGGCAGTTTAAGGCCGAAGTGGTCAGCGCTGAGCTCGTTGGCGATGCCGTTAACTTCTCGATAAGACTATCGAACCCAGCAACGAATGAGGTTTATGCAGACAGTGCCGATAAGCTTAACTTTATAAATGATCTACGTGTTTATGCCAACTGGGGCATTAGTGTGGATTATACGACTCGCAGCGCTAAATCGATAAAGCTGCAAGACGCACAGCCTATCTCTGGCAGCAACGGCATTTACCATTACCAAATTGCTGGGCTCACCTTAAGCGCCGATCCAGCAACAGATAAAGGCACACTCGCCCTTCAAGGTAAGTTATGTAGCGATGCAACTATGTTAGCGAGTTGTGATAATACCGACTCAACCACCACGATAAAGTCTAGCCATCAATTCTTTAGCGCCACTACCATTACAGAGGTCGGTCGAAGAGTCATCGTCACCAACCAAACATGTGGCAGTTGTCATGGCGATCAACAGTTGAACTATCACGGCTCTCGCAACGATCTTGAAGGCCAGTGCCAAGTTTGCCATAACCGTAATATGCAAGCTGACGCAGGCTCTGATAATCCTGGTGCATCAACGGCCGATTATAAGCATCTTGCTCATACTCTGCACGCAGGCTCCAGGGAAAGTTACCCTGACATCAACTACCCAGGCAATATTGGCAATTGTGCTCAATGCCATACAACTGATGAAGCCGGCACATTAACAGCCGCCCTGCCTCTAAACACAGCCGTGCAACCTTTGGCCTTTAATAACGGAACCTTTACCAGTGCAACATCTGCCATTTGTAGTGATTGCCATTTAAGTGAAACGGCCAAATCACATATGACTCAACAAGGTGGTGTATTTAATGGTACCGAAGCTGACGCTATGGCGGGCACTGAAAGCTGCGCCACATGTCACGGTCAAGGGGCTGCGTTCGATGTCTTAAAGGTTCACCCAATACAGTAAGCGCAGAGGCCTAGAACTGAGGTTTTAGGCCCTGTTCTTTAAATAAACAGTTTGTGATGTAAAACAATTAGCGACATAAAGAATGGAACGCATAATTATGGATAACAAAATTCGACACTTAAAACTGAGTTTACTTGCACTCACCGCTTCAGCGCTGCTTTTTGGTTGTAGCGATGGTAATGACGGAGCCGACGGAAAAGATGGTGTAGTTGGAGTCAATATCGATTCAGCCACTAGCGTCCAGGCGCAATTTTCAGAAGCGACTGTCACTGATGGTACCGTAACAGTGAACTTCAACCTAGAAAACGCTAACGGCGTAGCTGTGCTGGGTCTAGATAAAGACTATGACTTACGCTTTGGTATTGCACAGCTTGCCAAAGTAACTGAAACCATTGATGAGGTCGAGTACGACAGAGGTTATCAATGGCAGGCTTATATTAATGCACTGAAAGAGCCTGGCACTCCACCTGCTGACACGAGCGACCTAAATCCATCGCCGCAATATCAAGCCAACGTTGAAGCTGCCAAGAACTGTGAAGATTGTCTGGTCGATAATGGTGATGGTAGTTACAGCTACACCTTTCAACAAAATATTGCCAACGTTACTGAACCACTCGCAATCACCTACGGTGAAGATAATACCCATAGAGCAACAATGGAGTTAAAACTTCCCCAAGCAACGGCAAACGCACACTACGATTGGCAACCCTCAACAGGTGCTACGACAGACATTCAAACGCGTAATGTCGTGACAATTGAAACCTGTTATACCTGTCATCAGCCAGAGAGTCTTGAGCTTCACGGTGGCCGACGTATTGCACTAGCCAATTGTGCTAGCTGCCATACATCTACCTCTGGCGACCCAGAAAGTGGTAATAGTGTTGACTTTACCTACATGATCCACGCAATTCATAAAGGCGAAGATAGAGAAACCAGCACACCCGACGGTATGGTACCAGCGCCATACAAAATTGTTGGTTACGGTGGTAGCGTACACGATTACGGTAAAGTTATGTTCCCGCAAAAGCCTGCTGCAAACTGTGCCTCTTGCCACGTTGAAGGCGAAGGCGCACCAGCAAATGCAGACTTGTTTAAAGCTGACTTAAGTAACACAGCTTGTATTAGCTGTCATACAGAGAAGCCATCTCAAAACCATAGCAGTACCAATTGCGTAGCTTGTCATAACTCAACCGACACTTACCCAGGTACAGGTAGTGCAGAAAAACGTCACGGCGATGTATTAAAGGCATACGTTGACGCCAAAGCCATGGGAGTCATGTTCAGTAATGTCGGCCTTGACGGTAATGGTAAACTCACATTTGACGTTCAAATTCAAGATAGCAATGGCGCTGCAATTGGTTCTGAGTTTATCGAAACAGGCACCCGTGTAGTTGTAGCCTGGGACACTAATAAAGACTTCCCAGCTTACGCCACTGCACCATATAGCCAACGTCGATTCAAGCTATCAGACGGCACCTATGATGCGGCAACGAAAACCTTCACGATTGTGGGTAGCACATTTGATATGCCAGCAGATGCTGATGGAAAGACCTTTGAGCTTTGGTCAGCAATCGAGGTCTGCTTCAATAATGGTGGCTACGGTGTAGCAGAAATCGTTATGACAGAGTGCTCCGACAAAACTCGCTCGGTAGCGGTTAAAGAAGCGCCTTATCAATTTGTGTGGTCCGGCACAGGAGTCGATGAGACTATGCAGGCTGCTATGCGCCGCTCGATTATTGACGCCGCAAAATGTCAAAGCTGTCACAACCAGGAAAATTACCATTACAACAATGGGTATAACTGTCAGACCTGTCATACATCAGACAAGACAACTAAAACCGATAGCACTTACCCTGGTGGTAAGAAAGCCACTAGTTATGCATTTAAAGCACACGAAGCTGATGGACATTACCTAAAATATGCTGGTGTCCAATCTGGTACTGTGCTGAAAACTGACTGCTCAACCTGCCACACCTCTGATGGTATTCAATTAGGTCGAGCTAGCGATCGAGTATGGCGCTACGGTGATACAACAACTGGCGCTGATATATGGGTTTCATCTGATGCGGGCGCTTGCCTAAGCTGTCACCAGAAGTACCTAAGTGACTCTGGTGCAAATCATATCGTTGCGAACGGTGGTATTTTAGATGGTATGAGCGCAGATGATGTGAGAACTCGAGCTTCAGAGGCCTGTTCTACCTGTCATAATCCAGCGCAGTTAATGCAGATCCATGGTAACTAATTGTGGATATGATTAACACTCGCTAAAGTAAAACTAAAAAGAGGCTACGGCCTCTTTTTTATGGCCCTCTCACCGCTTCGACAAACATTAAGTTCAACAGCAAGCTGATTGATTTAACATTACCACTAACAAGACTCAACTCAACACAAACATCAAACGCTAACTGAATAACATTCAACCCCTACAATGTAAAAGTTTGGTTAAACCTCAAAGCTCATCCATGGCGGCATGTTTGATTCAAATCAATTTCCTATACAAATTAACCTAATTGCTTAAGCCTAACTTAAGCTTTAACCGCTCAAAATTAACACTGGTTTAAAGCTGGCCTTAGACACGATATAACTATATGTAAATAATGGGTATTAACATAATTTAACACCCTATTGTTCAGCAGATGACTCAGTTCACATTTAATCCCCTCACCTCAAAGTCAGCGACCTCTTTTGAGTAAGATCATGTTGAGGAAGATCCTCATGCTTAAAGAGGTACAAACCTCACAGCAGATATAACCTATGCAGGGAATAAAAATGATGATGAATCGGTACAGCGCTTACAAGCGCTGTAAAATCAGCCATCGGCATCGGAGCGTTTGCAATTGCTCTGATCGGTTGTGGCAGCGACGGCAAAGATGGCGAAGACGGTAATAATGGCAATATCGGCATCGATATCCAACAAGCGACTAGCCTCAAAGCCAATATCTTACATGCAACAATCACTGAAGGTGTTGTTGCCGTAGACTTTGAACTGCTAACGGCTAATGGCGTTGCGGTATCAGGCTTAGAGTCATTCGATGACATTAACGCCTTAGGCTTTGGTATCGCAAAGCTTGATGCATTGCAAAAACGCGACCGTCCGTTGCCAGGCTTTGACAGCCCTGAGCCGGAAGCGACGCCGATGAAAGGAGAGAAATCATCACAGTGGGTTAGCTATATTAATAGCATCAAAATCCCTGGTAGTATCGCCGATGGTCAAGCGTTACCAGAAGGATGGGATAAACATCAAGGCCCACAAATTCAAGCGAATATTGAAACTAGCTGTAAGACGGCCTGCATCGAAGTACTCGCTCACGGTGAATATCGCTACACCTTTTCTAAAGCGCTCAACCAATACGAGCAAATTGAAGGCTTAGATACCGAGTTTAAAAGTGAGTTAACTCACCGCATCACGCTAGAACTAAAGCCGACCAATGTAGTCAGTAACGCAACCTTAATTAACACCCATTACGATTTCATTCCAGCTCTTGATCGCGAAGCCGAAGCGGATGAAACCCGTAACTTGGTAGATCTACAAGAATCATGCATTCGCTGCCACAATGACAACTACGAGCACGCATGGGCACCTAAGCTATCAATGCATGGTGGTAAGCGCATTGAAATCGAGAACTGCGTCGTCTGCCATACCACCTATTCAGGTGATCCAGAAACTGGCGCGACTATCGATATGGGCTCTATGCTGCACCAGATCCACAAAGGTCAATACTTTATGATTGGTTATGGCGGAAAAGCGCACGACTACAGTGAAGTCACCTTCCCAGCAGATGCTAAAGCGTGTCAATCTTGTCATATCGAAGGCGAAAACGCGCCAGCTCAAGCGGAGCAGTTTCACTTCCATAGACAGGAAGCCTGTCTAAGTTGTCACGAAAAATTCGCAGCGCCTGAATGGGATGGTACAGCCCGTGGTCTATTCCACTCTGAGCAGTTCCCACAATACGTTGAACGTGATTGCGCAGCTTGTCATGCCGATGACAGTAACCCTATGGGCGCGGCGAAGTTCCATTTAAGAAGTGAGTTGGAACGCGCAATAGTTAAACAAGACTTTAATTTCGAAGTCACTAATAGCGCAATATCGTTTGATGATGCAACTGACGCAACCTTGTCATTTACCGTCACATTTGATACTGCACTTGAGTCATCGCCTAGCGAGTTGTCGTTCTTTAAAGACCTAAACGTAATTGCAGCAGGCTCGACAGAAACTGATTTCAATAACTATGACAGAAGCCATAAAAATAGAAAGTCGTGGAATGTTGCTTCGTCTGCATTAATTGAAAGTGGCACCGTTTCTGTTAAAACTGAAGATAACAAGTCATACGACTATGCCATCAACAGTGTAAATGCTGCTGATTTTGGTACTCAAAACTCAGGTAGCCTATTTGTCGGCGCGCGTTTATGTACGAACCCAGATAGTGAAGAGGTATTAGCCTGTGACGATGAAGTTGTTGTATTCACCACCATCAATGCTGACTCAACAACATTTGGTATAATTCAAGATAGTCGCCGCGTTGTATCTTCCGATAACGCTTGTCAGGGTTGTCATGATAATAGCTTAGACATTACTAAACATCATCCAGCAAAATCTAGCTCATGTGTAGCATGTCATTCGCCAGAGGCGACCGTATTGAATAATGGATCATTTACTGATGGCTCTTGCGCTTCATGCCACACAGCAGAATTAACCCAACGTCATAATGGCCGTGAGCTTAACAACGCTTTTGACTATAAAGTCTTAATTCATACGCTTCACGCAAACAAGCGTGACTTGCGTAAAGGCAGTGAACAGATCACCTTTACCAAGCATTATGGTGATTGTGCTTCTTGCCATGATAAAGGGCAATTAGCAATGAGCGATACCGCAACGTTGCCAGCGGTTATGGCTAAGCTTGACGGAGAAAATGTAGAGTACTCTCCAATTGCAGCAGCTTGTGGCTCATGCCACACAAAAGAAAGCTTCGGTGCTCACGTAGAATCTAACGGTGGCGTATTTGGTGCCCCACGTGGTACTTATGACGGCACAGAAAGCTGTGCAACTTGTCACGCTGAAGGTAAATCTTTCGGGGTAGACAAAGTACATCCAACTAACTACAAATAGTCTTTAGCCTCTCCGTGATTAACGGGATAGCAGACTTAACTCCACAGCAAAGCGAGAAGTTTATCTTCTCGCTTTTTTTTATGTCTAAGAAGCAATCAACCACGAGCATATTGTCGCCACTATGTATCGGTAGCATAACGAAAAAACATCCAAGTAAAGAGGTGAAAACTTAAGCGCCAACCAACCAACATTTATGCAACAAACGGAGTTCTATTTGCGAGCAATTCTTAAACGATAATTAAATTAGTCCTAAAAACACTCTTTTCTGACTACCTCTAAAGAAATAGTCAGATCTCAATCACATAAAGGGGTTAAAACACCTGCTAATTGCTTCCCGCTTAGTTAGCCTTAGAAATGGAAATAAAATTCCACACATTAATTACGGGTTAAAGAGAGTCATTCTCATACAACTAATGTAATTGGTGATGAATAAAACTATTGCAGGGACAAAAAATGATGAAAAAATTTAATCTAAGCGCTGATTCAAAAGCATTGCTTACAGCCGGATTGCTATCACTAGCAATGACAGGTTGTAGCGGTGATGATGGTAAGAACGGTGAAGATGGTAAGCCAGGTCCAGTTGGCTTAACCGTTGCAGAAGCGACAAGTCTAAAAGTAGACATCACTTCTACTGAAATTGTCGATGGTATTGTAAAGGTGAACTTTGACCTAACAAATTCCAATGGCGTTGCTATTACTGACCTAGATACCTATGAAAATGTAGATACCTTAGGCATGGGCATCGCCAAGCTAGTGCCTCAAGGTGGTAAAGGCTACAAAACTCCTCAATGGGTTAGCTACAACAACAAGATGGTTGATGTTGAATATAAGATTCCACCAGGATTCGAAGACAAAGCCGCTCCGCAAATTCAGGCTATTATTGAAGGCGATTGCAAACAAGAGTGTCTAATTCAAGTTTCACCGGGTGAATACACTTACACTTTCAAACTCAATTTAAGTACTATTGAACCCGTAGGTGACTTAGATCTGACTTATGACGACAGCATAACTCATAGAATCACTATGGAGCTAAGAGCCGATAAGAACACGAATAAACTCGTTAATACTCATTTTGACTTCCTACCTTCTTCGGGTGATGAAGTCGAAGCTGAAGACACTCGTACTATCACTCTATTAGAAGAGTCATGTTTACGTTGTCATAGTGATGATTATGACCATTACTGGGCGTCTAAACTTATCATGCATGGCGATAAACGATTCGCGCTTGAAAATTGCCAAGTTTGTCATACTAGCTACTCAGCAGATCCAGAAACAGGTACCCCACTTGATTTGGGTTATATGATCCACAAACTCCATAAGAGCGATTACCTTATGGTTGGCCATAAAGGTAGCCTTCATGACTATCAAGACCTAACCTTCCCTGCTGATATGTACGATTGTCGTACTTGTCACCAAGAGAAAGAAACAAGTCCTGTCGACGCTGGTAACTTTAAGCACCATACAGCGTTAGCTTGTGGCTCATGTCACTCAGGTTCGACCGATCCTCAGCAAATCAAGACTGATATGCATGAAAAGTATATCGAAAAAACAGAATGTAGCACTTGTCATGCAGAGCAAGGTGAGCAAGGTGCTGGCCATCATATGACCGACGCTATTGCTAAAGACAATGCAAAAGATGCTTATAGCGCCAAGCTTGTTGATGGTTCAGTCAGTCTAGACTCAGGTATGATCACATTTAAGGTCAGCTATGCTGATAGCAGCCTAACAGGTGATGTGACAAGTCCAGATGCTGATAAGCGTATCAATTACAGCACCATCTATTTTGGTTTTGGTAATGAGACTGACTTTGAAACTGGTAAACAGTCATATAAGTTAAAAGAGCTAACGCCAACTGCAGCAAGTGAAGGCGTTTATACCTACACTGAAGCATTTAGCTTAACTCCGTCAAAAACTGAAGCAGCTACAGCAGTAATAACAACTAAGATGTGTGTAGATAGAGATACACTTGCTGGTGTTGAGTGTGGTGCTGGTACCGATCCATCAATTAACCCAGCAGTTATCGTTGGTGAACTAGTTGCCTTTAACTTAAACGGAGACGAAGAAGTCACTGCGCGTCGTACAGTCATTAGCAATGAAACCTGTGCTAACTGTCATGATGAGAAGTTTATCGGTAAGTTTGGTATCGACTTTAAGCATGGTGGGAATTATGCAAACTTTGAGGGTGAGTGCCAAATGTGTCACAACCCAACATATAGCGATCGTAAGCCTATAATCGAGCATATCGATTTTAAAGTACGTATTCACGCGCTACATGCAAGTAAGTTCGGAGATAAAATCACCTTCCCTGAGCATTATGGCGATTGTTCTACTTGTCATGATAAAGGGCAGCTAAGCATGAAGGGACTGTCTAAGCTTCCAGCAACGACAGCAACAGATGCTGAACTTGGAAAAGTAGAGTTTTCTCCGATTGCTGCTACGTGTGTCAGCTGTCACGGTGTTAAATCAGAATTAATCGCTCATATTCGCAGCGAAGGTGGTGCAGCCAACGATACTGTAGGCACGTACACTCCAGGAAGTGAAGGTTGTGCAACTTGTCACGCTGAAGGCGCTGCTTTTGGTGTTGATAAACTTCACCCTGTAAATTATAAGTAACTAAGTACATATAATTTAAATATCTACAAAGGGAGGCTTAGCCTCCCTTTTTCTTTGCAATATGATTGTCCCGCCCTGAGAAACGATTGCCAACAACCGCTGAAAGCTTTTATTACAGATATCACGCATATAAGTCCGATATTTTCAACTTTTATAACGTTTCCCGCCTCTCCTACATACCTCTTTATAAATAGACAGATCTAGGTCACATCTTGGCACCTGTTATGCAGATTTTAGCCCTACATTACGTTAGCCTTTCATTGGGGAATCTTATTTCCAGCATTGACTTAAAACGGAAATTAAAAAATTACAGTCGGCCTCGTTAAATTGAGCCACACGTTTAAGACAGTGCCAAACCTATGCAGGGAAAAAATGATGAATACTAACAAATCTAAAATTGCGCTGCTTCTCGCAGCAGGTGCTGTCTCTATGGCCCTTACAGGCTGTGGTGGCGACGATGGTAACGACGGTAATCCTGGCAATCCAGGTGGTCCAGCGGCTAATTACATCAACACACTTAATCTCAAAGTGACTGATGTCACTTACACTGATGGCGTTCCCACAATCAATGTGTTTGCCACAAACGAAGAAGACCTACCTGTTGTAGGTTTAACTGCGCTTGAAGTGAAAAATGTCGCTCAACTTATCCCACAGGGCGCTACTGGTGCGGGTAATCGAGCCCAATGGCAACCGATAGGCTCTCAAAAACAGTTTGAAGATCAAAAGAACGGTAACTACCGCTTCACTATCGATAATATCAAGGTTGAGAAGTTCAATGCTGAACTGACTCAGCGCTACAACGTTATCGCCAGCGCTTCGACGCTAGCTGATGGTGCAACTACAGTTCCGCGCACAGAAATTTCACAAGATTTTTCTGGTGAAGGCTATGATGCGCTTTACACTAAGAATATCGTTTCTCAGCAAACTTGTGCGAAATGTCACGCAGAAGGTGAGCCTCTGACTCGCCGCCACAGCACTTATATCAATCAAGAGAGCTGCGCAACTTGCCATGATAGTGGCAACTATGGCATGGAAGAAGAGAAGCATTGGAATCACTTGATCCACAATATTCATAACACCGACAAGATATTCGAAAGCAAAGGTTATGTTTTTGATGGCGAAAAAGCTGAAGCGCTTATCCAAAACAACTGTAAGTCTTGCCACGTTCCAGCAGAAGAAGGCGAGCCAGAATTAGCTGAATGGGGCAACTGGTCAAGCGTTCCAACCATGGAAACCTGTTCTAGCTGTCACAGCGACATCGACTTTAAAGCGGGTCAAGGTCACTCACAACAAGCTAATAACTCAAACTGTATTGCTTGTCATAACGCGAGCTGGACAGAAGAGATCCATTCAGAAAGCTATACTCAGACAAAAAACCTAATCAATCAATACGGTATTGAGACTAGCTCAACTGTCGACCCGACAACCAAAGCAGCCACTATTACTATCCAAGTCGTTGATGCTGATGGCGTTGCACTTGATATCAACACTATAAAGTCGCAGATCCAACGTATCGATATCATGACGAACGTAGGGCCAAATAACATGGCCATGAGTTACGGCAAAAAAGATTCGATTACAGCAGTTAAAAATGGTGTTGTTCTTTCAGAAGAAGGTATTGTCGATGGTAAGCTCGTTTACACTACTATCAAGCCTCTAGATTTTGGTGCAGCAAAAACTGACACAGATACCGCGGTGACCTTTGTTAACTGGGCTATGTGCTCTGAAAATGATCAATTTACAGACTGTAACGAAGTAAATATTGAGACGAATTTAGCAACCAATCCCGACAGTGGTAACAAATTCTTAAAAGTTGATTTCTTTACAGGCATGAAAGCAGATATGGCCTTTGCTACTTTATCTGGAGAAACTGCAAGTACCCGCCATGTAGATTCAGTTAACTTTGGTGCCTGTGCTAACTGTCACGGTACAGAGTGGCAATCTAATTACCATAAAGGCGAAAACAGCCCGGGTATAGTCATGTCAGAGCAAGTTGCTCATAGTGAAGATGCTAATGGTAACCCAATTATCGGTCTAGATGGTTGTGCAACTTGTCACACTCCTGCTGGTACCTATGCAGCAGGTAAAAACAAAGGTGCACTTGAAATGAAACTGCACGTAAAGCATAGCCAAGGTGATTACGCCGTTATCAAAGGTATGAACTGTGATCAGTGCCATAACGACTTCAACCTTGACGCATTCAAGAAGAAAGACGCTTTAGCAACAAGTGTCGAGGGACTATTTACTCCTGCTCAAACTAGTTTTTATACTACTCCAATTGCAGCGACTTGCGGATCTTGTCATAGCTACAACATGGACAGCTTCAAAACTCACGTTGAAGGTAAAGGGGCATTGGTCAACGTTGAGTTTGATGAACTTCCAATTGATGCAGATGGCAACTTGACACACACAGAAACGTGTTTCTTCTGCCACGAGCCTAATCCAGGCGATCACACTTCTATGAAGATGTAATTTGCGCAACACTCAATGACTCTCGTTGTTAACGCTTGAGTCCAAGAGTTTTGAAAAAAGGGGGAGGCCTCTCCCCCACTTTCTCTTCAAAATTGTGCAAGTTTAGGAAGCTATTATGAAGATCACTAAAAAATTAAAAACCCTACTGCCAGCTTTGATGGCGACGGCTGTACTGTCACTTGGTTTTGCTCAGACGGCGACTGCGTCAAAGTGGGATGCTAAGATGACGCCAGATGAAGTTGAAGCCACACTGGATCAGAAATTTGCCGAAGGTAAGTACTCACCAAAAGGTGCTGACTCTTGCCTTATGTGCCACAAAAAATCTGAAAAAGTGATGGACCTATTTAAGGGTGTTCACGGCTCAGTTGATTCAAGCAAGAGCCCTATGGCTGGCCTTCAATGTGAAGCGTGTCACGGCCCAATGGGTAAACATAACCGCGGCGGTAACGAGCCAATGATCGCTTTTGGTCCTGATTCAACACTGAGCGCTGAGAAGCAAAACAGTGTTTGTATGAGCTGTCATAAAGACGACAAACGTATGGATTGGAATGGTGGACACCACGACAATGCAGACGTTGCTTGTGCTTCTTGTCACTCGGTACACACAGCCAAAGACCCTGTTCTTTCTAAGAACACTGAAATGGAAGTGTGTACTAGCTGTCATACTCAGCAAAAAGCGGACATGAACAAGCGTTCAAGCCATCCAATGAAGTGGGCGCAAATGGTGTGTAGCGATTGTCATAACCCACACGGCACCATGAGTGATTCAGATTTAGTTAAGCCTAATGTTAACGAAACCTGTTATTCATGCCATGCAGAGAAACGCGGCCCAAAACTGTGGGAGCATGCACCCGTTACTGAAGACTGCGTGACATGCCACAACCCACACGGCAGCGTTAACGAAGGCATGCTAAAGACTCGTGCTCCACAGCTTTGTCAACAGTGCCACTCATCAGCACATAGCGGTCAAGCGCTATTTGGCAACACTGAACAAGGTTCAACTGTTGGCGGTAACGCAATGACTGGTGGACGTAGTTGTTTGAACTGTCATAACCAGATCCATGGTTCTAACCATCCATCTGGCCAACTATTCCAGCGCTAACGGAGACGAGAAGATGAAATTCAAATTAAATTTAGTCACGCTCGCTTTGCTTACCAACGCCGGAATGTTTATGTCTGGTGCAGCTATCGCAGCTGATGGTTATGGCATTCAAAATGCGAACACCGAAAAAGTAAAATTCGACAAGTGGGTGTGTAAAAACTGTAAAGTCGAAAAAGGCACTGTAGGTACTGTTGGCGTAGGCGCGGGTTATAGCGACAGCGATGATATTCGCTCCGCGAATGCCTTTGCAACTGAAGGCGGCTTTGTCGGTAAAGTTGACGCCGATGTGAAATACACTGGCGAAAATGGCTACCAAGCCACTATCGAAGCTGACAATTTAGGCATGGAAAATGGTCGTGCCGAGATTAATGTCGGTAAGCAGGGTCAATACAACTTGAACCTAAATTACCGTCAAATCAAAACTTACAAAACCGATGAGGCGATGAGCCCTTATCAAGGTATTGGCGGTGATGATCTAACGCTTCCTGGCGATTGGGTTCATGCCGGTAGCACACAAGACATGACCAGCTTGTCTTCAAGCTTAAACCCACTTGAGCTTTCACTTAAGCGTGAACGTGCTGGCTTAGGCTTTGACTATACGTTTTCAAATGAGCAAGGTGAATCATTATGGAGCACCTACGTTAATTATCAACGTGAAGACAAAACTGGTCTTAAACAAGCATCTGGTAGCTTTTACAACCTGTCAATGATGCTTGCTGAACCTGTGGATTACACCACAGATACTGTTGAAGCTGGCGTACGCTTCTCTGGAGACAACTGGTTTACTTCGGTTAATTATAACGGCTCTATCTTCAAGAATGAGTATAGTGAACTGTCGTTTGAGAATGCGTTTAGCCCAACCTTTGGCGCGCAAACTACTGGCTACATGTCACTCGATCCTGATAACGAAGCCCATACGGTATCTGTTCTTGGTCAATATGTTGCTGGCCGAACAGTGATGAATGGCCGTTTTTACTTAGGCCAGATGACTCAAGATCAAGACTTCAATACATCGGGTTATGGTTATCAATTGCCAAGTGAATCACTTGACGGTCGAGTCGACACGCGCGGCGCCACCCTAAAAGTGGTTTCTCGTATTAATCGTCAACTGCGATTAAACGCAAGCTATGATTATAGCGACCGTGATAACAAGACCAATGTTGAAGAGTGGACGCAGATCAGCATCGATTCTACTACGGGTCAAGCGGCTTACAATACGCCATACGACATCACCACTCATAAAGCTAAGCTAGGTGCAGACTATCGTCTTGCTCGCGGCCACAAGCTTGAAGGTGGCTTTGACTACCGTAAGGATGAGCGTAGCTATTCAGATCGTGAAACCACTGATGAAAGTACACTTTGGGCTAAATACCAGCTCAGTGCTTTTGCCAACTGGAACATGTGGATTAAAGGTAGCTACGGTCAACGTGATGGTTCTAAGTATCAAGCGTCTGAGTTGACATCTGATGAGTCAAACGACCTACTGCGCAAGTACAACCTTGCCGATAGAAACCGTACTCAAATCGAAGCACGTGTTACCCATAATCCAACTGATAGCTTAACGCTAGACTTTGGTGCTCGTTATGCGCTTGATGATTATAACGAAACTCAAATCGGTCTGACCGAATCGAAAGATATGAGTTATGACGCTAGTGTCAGTTACCTAATCAATGATGATATGACAGTAACGGCTTTCTATAACCGTCAGAACATCGATTCAGATCAAGCAGGTAGCACTAACCTTGGTGCACCAAACTGGTATGGTGTAGTTGAAGATCAATTCGACATTATCGGTGCAGGCTTTAGCTACAACAACTTGATGGAGCAAAAGCTACGTCTAGGTGTTGATTATACATACTCAGACTCAAACAGTAACACTCAAGTCACCCAAGGTATCACCGGTGATTATGGTGATTACTACGCTAAAGTGCATAACGTCAATGTTTACGCCTTATACAAAGCAACAGAGAAAATGGATCTGCGCTTGGACTATAAGATGGAAAACTATAAAGACAACGATGCAGCAAATGACATCGCAGTAGATGGCATTTGGAACGTGTTAAGCTTTGGTAATAATAGCCACGACTATAATGCACACCTCATCATGCTTAGCATGAGCTACCGTTTGTAATTCAAGTAAACCTCGGTACATCAAAAAACCCGCTTAATGCGGGTTTTTTATTGCCTATAATCGTCGCTATTGTCTTCGTGCTTGGCTTCTCTGTGTGACCGTTGCAAAAAATTTACATCAACCATAACTCTTCCATAAGTGCTTATCTACCATGAAGCGCTTCGCTTTCACCGAGTTCTCGGAGGAAAAGCTTAAAGATAAAACTCAACGAACTTAGCTTTTGTCTTCGTGCTTGCCCTCTCTGTCTTTCATGGATAGCCACTTTTGCCCTAATACTGTTTAGCTAGCGCAGACACTATAGAGTGACCAGTCAGCCCAAACATCGCAAACAATTAAGTGAAATCCCAAACAATTAAATGAAGTCCAGAACAATTAAGTGAGCTCGATCACCGCAAAGATAAAAATTCGCGCTAAAAGCTCGCGTCATCTCCATTCAACTTGAACTTATCACTGCTTTAGTAGATCTTAATATCATCATATTCATTTAAAGACTTCTCATGACTCGTTCAACATCTATTTATAAAGCTGCTCTTCTTACAATCTTTATTGCACCACTTCCCGCATTTGCTATGGCGTCTGACACCACCAACGTGTTGCTGCTCGCTATAACACTTGGCGGTTTCAGCTTGTTTAATTTACTGCTCAATGCATTGTTTTACTTTACGGGTAAATATCACAGCCGTAACTTTGCCAAAATGCATACGCTTGTCGCCATTATCCCGTCGGTTATTGCGTTGTTTGTCGCCCTAATCTACTTCGATACTGCTGGTGCTATTTCGATGAATATTGGTGTAATTATTATTGCCATCGGACTGAGCTTATTACCACTTCAACTGAACTTGTCAGCCACTAAAGCACCGACTAAAAACAGTGCGTTAATTATTGTACTCGCCGCTATCTCGCTATTAATCGCTGCTTATTTCGTTACACCTATCGCCATTTTTGCAATTGCATGCGCCCATGTCGCCTTGATTAGCCAAGCCGACATTAAAGTGAAGTTCTTAAGCCTATCAACCCTTGCTATTGGCTACGGTTACCTAGGCTATTGGGCTTACCAAATCATTCAATATAGCTAGGTAACTAGCAGCAAAACCAAAATTAAATACTATGCCTAACGAACCTAGCTTCACACAGTTCCAAGCAGATATTGCGCGATGCCAGATCTGCGCGAAGGTTTTGCCGCTTGAGCCTAGGCCTATTGTTCAGTTAGGCAAGCAAGCCAAAATCCTTATTGCAGGCCAAGCTCCAGGGCAAAAAACACATCATAAAGGGCGACCTTTTGATGATGCTAGTGGCGAGCGCCTGCGCACATGGCTTGGCGTCACTAAAGCGCAGTTTTACGACCCTAACTTGTTTGCCATCGTCCCTATGGGGTTTTGTTATCCCGGTAGTTACACCACTGCCGATAAAAAAAGTGGTGATAAACCACCCCGTCCAGAATGTGCCCCAAAATGGCGCGCCGATGTATTAAAACAACTTGAGCAGATTGAGCTCACTCTAATAGTTGGAAAATATGCTATTGAGTGGCACCTAAAGCAGAATCTTAGCGTCACTGAGTCGGTAGCTAACTGGCACACATTGTGGCCAAACACCTTAGTGATGCCGCATCCCAGTCCAAGAAATAATATTTGGCTTAAACGAAACCCAGATTTTGAACAGCTGATTATCCCTCAATTACAAAAGCGTGTTGCCCTGTTAATTGCCGCAAACCAAACGCAGCGCACAAATGCCTATCAAGCTCACAAATAACTTATAAAGTAATGCCACATTTCATCAGTTTAAGGCACTGTAGCAATACTTTACGCCGATCACCATTAGGCAAAAACGTCGATTATTTCAAGCATTAGTGAGGCTAAACGTGTACTTTTTAGATGGTTCTTTGGCACGGCAAATCGTTAAGCGCACCATGAAGATCATTGGTCACAATATTAATGTGATGAATAATCATGGCGTGATTTTGGGTTCGGGGGAATCCCACCGCATTGGTGCTATCCATGAGGGTGCACTACTTGCGATTAGCCAGCAGCGAACTGTTGAGATCAGCACACAAAGTACTGGCACGCTACAAGGTGTTAAGCCAGGAATTAACCTGCCCCTGCACTATAAAGGCGAGATTATTGGCGTAATAGGCATAACCGGCGAACCTGAAAAATTACACAGTTATGGTGAGCTACTCAAGATGACTGCTGAAATTATTGTTGAGCAGGCCAATACGATAGAACAAGCTCAATGGCAGTATCGACAAAAAGAGGAGTTGATCATTGAGTTGATTAAATCGGAAGGGCCATTTACGTCTCATCAGCGTAACTGGGCTTCTCAGCTTAATATCGATCTTGATGCACCCCGTGTGGTTGCCGTTATTCAAGTACAGACTGATGAAGAGGAAACCGCGGCTAACTCGATGCTAAAGCAAGTATTGCACCTGCTGGAGAACCCATCGCGCGGCAATCTAGTGGCGATGACGTCGATGACTGAACTCGTCATTTTAAAACCTGCTTTCCTCGATGGAAAGTCCTGGGATCCCGAGCTTGAAAGTGAACGTATCGATCAACTCCTCAGCAGGCTTCCTAAAGAGTTCAATCGTCGTCTTAAGATCGCACTCGGACATTTTTTTCCTAAACCACAAGAGATTAATCGCTCCTACCAGACGGCATTAGAAACCTTGGCCATTGGCCAACAGATGCAGCCCGAACACAGTAAATACCTTTACGAAGACTATTCGCTACAGGTGCTATTATCCGTTCTGAAAGATAATTGGCGTGGTAAAGAACTGCTCTGCCCCTATCAAGCACTCATCAAGGCTGATAAAAATGGTCAATTGATAAAAACGCTGACCGCTTACTTGCAGCACTTTGGCGACCTGCAACTGTGTGCTAATGTTCTCTTTATTCACCGAAATACGCTACGCTATAGACTCGACAGGATCCAACAAATAACCGGCACAAATATCAATCAACTCGATGGATTATTGCAACTGTATATTGGCCAGGTGGTACTAAGAAAATCTCAAACGATAGGAGCTGTATGACCTTAACCTCTGCACGTAAACGTGGTTTTACCCTCATTGAAATAGTCGTGGTGATCATAGTACTAGGGGTTTTAGCGGTTATCGCCTTACCCAAGTTTGTTAATTTTCACGCCGACAGTAAAGTCGCAGTGCTAGAGGGTATCGCTGGAGCGATGAAAAGCGGTCTGGATTTAATCCATAGTAAAGCGGTGATTGAAGGGGAAAATGTCGATTCTGGTAGCATTGAATATGCAGGAGTCACTATTCCGCTTTACAATGGCTAGCCTGCAGTCGATGGTAACGATAGCTTCGATGAGCTTAATCGTCAGGTTCGCGCTTGGCTTGATATCGATTCAGTATCACTGACCACCATTAAACTTGATAATGATGCTGCGCCTTTCTTTGTCGACAAATCGAGCCCCAACAATCAGATTTATATATTTTTCTCCGAAGATCTTAATGATAAAAGCGTCAGCTTTAACTGTCATATTCGTTATGACAATGCCATAAACGCCACAGAGCCCGTTATCACTGTCAAGCACAGTGATTGTTAATATAAAAGCTTTAAATAGAAAGCGTTAAATAAAACTCTAACTCAAAAAGCCCTCTGCGCCTAAATTGTGCATCCGCACAAAATATTTGTATTCATCTCATCAAAATTCGTGAACATCGCCAAAGAAATATTCCTTTCACCGCCGCATAATATTTCGGCCTGAAATACCTTGGTCAGCACTGTCGAAACGGTGCGCCAACCTGGCTAAAACAACAATACCTTACATATAAAAATACCCATACAGGGATCCCCTATGAGCTTAGTACTGATCTTACTGGCTGTAATTGCGTTTATCGTTATCGCCACCTCTAAATACAAACTACACCCTTTTTTAACGTTAATTCTCGCATCGTTTCTAGCGGCCTTTGCCTACGGCCTGCCGAGCGCTGATATCGCCAAAACCATCACCTCAGGTTTCGGCGGGATCTTGGGCTACATCGGTCTCGTCATCGTCTTAGGTACCATCATAGGCACTATTTTGGAGAAAAGCGGTGCGGCAATAACCATGGCTGACGTGGTGATTAAGGTTCTGGGCAAACGCTTCCCAACGCTAACCATGTCGATTATCGGTTATATCGTGTCTATTCCTGTGTTTTGTGACTCAGGCTTTGTCATTTTAAACTCACTTAAACAGTCGATGGCAAATCGTATGAAGGTGTCGAGTGTTTCTATGAGCGTGGCATTAGCTACAGGCTTGTATGCGACTCATACCTTTGTGCCACCAACGCCTGGTCCAATCGCCGCTGCAGGTAACTTAGGTCTAGAGTCAAACTTAGGTTTGGTAATTTTCGTCGGGATCTTTGTTGCAGCAGTTGCTGCTTTAGCCGGTACACTGTGGGCCAACCGTTTTGCCAATACCCAACCTGATGGCGAAGGTGCAGAGGAGCTGTTAACTCAAAAGGATAACTTCGAAGAGCTTAAGCAAACCTACGGTACGCTTCCAAGCCCGACTCGTGCATTTGCGCCGATTTTTGTGCCAATTTTGATGATCTGCTTAGGCTCGGTAGCTAACTTCCCATCGGCGCCACTTGGTGATGGCATGCTTTTCGATATCTTGGCCTTCTTAGGGCAGCCAGTTAATGCCTTGATGATAGGTTTGTTCTTGTCACTATCACTACTGAAAGGCAACGACAAAATCAAAGAATTCAGTGAGCGTATTAGCCAAGGCTTAGTCGTTGCAGCACCGATTTTACTTATTACTGGTGCGGGCGGTGCATTTGGCGCCGTGCTTAAAGCAACTGACATCGGCACTTTCTTGGGTGAATCACTGTCTGCATTAGGCATAGGGATCTTTATGCCATTTGTCGTTGCTGCAGCCCTTAAATCGGCGCAAGGCTCTTCTACCGTTGCGTTAGTTGCAACCTCAGCATTGGTAGCCCCTATGCTAGGTGATATCGGCCTTGCCAGTGATATGGGCCGCGTATTAACCGTTATGGCCATTGGTGCAGGTGCAATGACAGTTTCTCATGCCAACGATAGTTTTTTCTGGGTCGTTACTCAGTTTAGCCGCATGAGTGTTAAACAAGCTTACAAAGCCCAAACCATGGCCACGCTGATTCAAGGTGTTACGGCTATGGCTTTGGTTTACCTACTAAGCTTAGTGTTACTTTAACGCTCTTTGCTCGATACAAATAGGCAAGCCTTGAACGGCTTGCCTACTGTACAGACATGAATCCACACTAGCATCATTACAAGTCTGTTAGCCCTTTTTTAGCCTGACTCGTTTTATAGGAATACTGCATGAAAATTGTGATTGCCCCCGACTCTTTCAAAGAAAGCCTCACTGCAATGGAAGTGGCCAATGAGATCGAGCGAGGATTTCGCACGGTTTTGCCGACAGCCGAGTACATTAAAGTCCCTGTCGCAGATGGTGGCGAAGGCACGGTACAATCCATGGTGGATGCAACCCAAGGCTCTATCGTTGAAATAAATGTGACGGGGCCTCTGGGCGATCGCGTGGCCGCTTTCTACGGTATTTTAGGTGAGGGTTACCAAGGCAGTAAAAAGACCGCTGTAATTGAAATGGCCGCCGCCTCTGGCTTGCATTTAGTCGCACCAGATAAGCGCAACCCGCTTATCACCACCAGCTACGGCACCGGTGAGTTAATTGTCGATGCATTAAATCGCGGTATCGAACATATTATTATCGGTCTTGGCGGCAGCGCAACTAACGATGGCGGCGCTGGTATGGCTCAGGCCATCGGCGCGCATTTACTCGATAGTGCAGGCAAAGCGCTCTCACCAGGAGGCGCTGCTTTAGCTGAGCTAGTCAGTATTGATTTAACCGACTTGCACCCGCTTATCAAAAAATGCTCTTTTGAAGTGGCTTGCGATGTTAACAACCCGCTTTGCGGTGACAAAGGCGCATCAGCAATTTTTGGCCCCCAAAAAGGCGCTACGCCAGCAATGGTTAAGCAGCTTGATGGCACGCTTAGTCACTACGCCGACATCATAGCTAAAAGTGGGTTCACAGATAATCGTGACTATGCCGGAGCGGGCGCCGCTGGAGGCATGGGCTTAGGTGTAATAGCCTTTTTAGGCGCTGAGCTAAAACCCGGCATAGACATAGTGATGCAGACGGTTAATCTTGCAGGTTTACTTGAGGGCGCAGATCTAGTCATTACCGGTGAAGGTCGCCTTGACAGCCAAACCTTGCATGGCAAAACACCGATGGGCGTTGCAAGTGTTGCAAAAGCTCAAGCCATTCCTGTTATCGCCATTGCGGGCTGCGTGAGTGATGATGCTAACATGTTACTTGAGCATGGCATCGATGCACTGTTTTCAATTACGCCAAGAGCCCTGCCCCTTGCAGAGGTGTTAAGCAGCGCTAAACACAATCTCTACAGCACTGCGACGAATGTAGCGGCGCTATACGCGCTATCGGCGGCTAAATAAGCTGAGCTACCCGCGAGTACCGTTCACTTAAAGAAGTAACTCAGAGAGTTTGATAACTTTAAAAGATAAAAGTCGGCCACTGAGAACATGAAGACCACGAAGCAATACTGTCCGAGTTTTTCTTCGTGCCCTCTATAAAGTAAGCGAAGCAAATGAAGTGTTCGCTTCGTGGTTTATAAGCTTTTAAAGCCAAGATCCCTGCTTAAACAGGGTTCTTGGCTTTTTGTTTACGAATCAAGTTTGGCTTAACTTACCGACATTGGCGCATAAGTTTTTTGTTTTTAGTGACCACATGAAAACGCCTTACACTTAAGAGAAATCTATCCATCTATATCTCGGCGCTTTACAGCAACCAAGATGCCCACTTTATTTTTCTACTTGATGCGCTATACAGCATAAAGTAAAGTGACCGTCCGTTTTGACCGTCCGTTTCGAAAAGCTGTTCAGCTCAGAAAGCAGCGTGATTAGTAGAGAAAGTTAGCCCCATGACAGCAAGAAAAGCCACCGCTTCAGAAGAGGCATTACTGCGAATTTTTACGGTTCCAGAAGCCCCAGATTCAACCCTGAGTGTAATTGAGCAGAATATTTCACAGAATTTAATGGGTTTCTTGCAAGAAAGTGTGGTCACGGTAGAGAAACCCCTCACAGAAGTTGAACTTGATTTTCAGCAGTATCATATTCCGGCTGCGCCGCAATTTGTCTCCGATTACGCCGACAATATGATGCAAACGCTGGTTGCACATTCGGTGCACACCTCGGCGCCAAGTTTTATTGGCCATATGACCTCTGCATTGCCCTACTTTGTATTACCTCTGTCTAAGATGATGGTAGGACTGAACCAGAATCTGGTAAAAATTGAGACATCTAAAGCCTTCACGCCACTTGAACGCCAAGTGCTCGGCATGATGCACCATCTTGTTTATGCCGAGAATGAATCGTTTTACCAAAGCCAGATGCACAGCGCCGATGTCTCTTTAGGCGCATTTTGCTCCGGCGGAACAGTCGCTAACATTACCGCGCTATGGACAGCACGAAACCAACTGCTTAAAGCGGATGGCGACTTTAAAGGCGTCGCCAAGCAAGGGCTGCTCAAAGGATTACGCCACTATGGCTATGACGATTTAGCCATTTTAGTCTCTGAGCGCGGTCACTACTCACTTGCAAAAACTGCCGACCTACTCGGTATTGGCCGAGAAAACATTATTCAAGTACCCACTTCAAACGATAACAAGGTCGATGTGGTTAAGATGCGTGAAATAGCTAAGCAACTTGAACAAGATAACGTTAAAGTCATGGCAATTGTTGGCGTTGCGGGTACCACTGAAACCGGCAATATTGACCCGCTAAATGCATTAGCCGATCTAGCCGCTGAGCTAAATTGTCACTTTCATGTTGATGCAGCATGGGGCGGCGCGAGCTTACTATCCAATAAGTATCGTCACCTACTTGCAGGTATTGAGCGGGCCGATTCTGTCACCATCGATGCCCACAAACAGATGTATGTGCCTATGGGCGCTGGCATGGTGCTCTTTAAAGACCCGACCTTTGCTAATGCCATTAAGCACCACGCCGAGTATATTCTGCGTCAAGGCTCAAAAGATTTAGGCAGCCAAACCCTTGAAGGCTCGCGCCCAGGAATGGCGATGCTAGTCCATGCTTGCCTTACCGTGATAGGCCGAGAAGGCTATGAGATTTTAATCAACAACAGCCTTGAAAAGGCGCGTTATTTCGCCGATTTAATCACCAATGAAACCGACTTTGAACTGGTATCTAAGCCTGAGCTTTGCCTGCTCACCTATCGCTACGTTCCACAATCTGTGCAAATAGCTATGGCTAAAGCGCGTGAAATTGGCGATATAGCCTCGCTCACTAAGTTTAATGCGCTACTAGACGGTCTCACTAAGTTTGTGCAAAAAACTCAGCGTGAACAAGGTAGCTCGTTTGTATCGCGTACCCGTATTAATCCTGAAAACCACCAGCTAATGGATATCAAAGCCGTGGTATTTAGAGTGGTGTTAGCAAACCCGCTAACTAGCCATGAAATTTTACAACAGGTGTTAGCGGAGCAAGTAGAAATAGCCAATAGCGAAACGCAATACTTGCCCGAGCTACTTACGTTGGCACAAAGCTAACCTTGTAAAAAAGTTAACATTAGGAAAAAGCTAACAACAGTTAACGATTAATTCAGTCGCGATCTGGTTAGCTGGCAATATCCAACCTTGAACTTAACATGATTTCCAGGTTGGATTTATTCTTAGAATTAAAGCCACTTACGCCAGTAAAACAAGCCCAAGAGCAGCCCCATAATACCAGTGCACATCCCGACTACAATCCAAAATGCCAACTTATACTCCACACCGGGCATTCCCCCAACGTTGATGCCCATCAAACCGGTAAAAAAGCCTAAGGGTAAAAAAACCGCAGCGACAATCGTTAACACGTAACTGCGCTGATTCAAATCATCAGCAACTTTACTTGCCAATTCATCATGAGCCATACTGGCTCGCTCCTTTACCGCATCAATATCCTCAATATGACGGATCTGACGCTCTGCAATGCTCCGAAGGTTAAGCCGATCCAACTCATTGAGCCAGCTTAACGGCTCAGAAATCAAGCGATTCAGGGCTTCTCGCTGTGGAGCAATATAACGCCGGATCCCTATACTTTGTTTGCGCACTCGTAATAGCGCACTACGGATATCTTTAGGCTCGCCTAAAAACAATTCATCCTCAACCGTCAACAAATCATCTTCGAGTAGATCGACTGTATCGGTCGTTCTCCTCACTATGCGCTCTATCCAACTAACTAACAATGCAGCGATATCCTTTGGGCCAACATGTTCTGCTAAGTCGCTAGTCAAATCTCCGGTGGATAATAAAATTCGCTTTCGAGTACTGATCAATACGCGGCCATTAGTCCATATTCTTACAGAAACCATATCCTCAGGTTCAGCTCCAGGATTAAGATTTACACCGCGTAATATAATGAGCAGATTTTCGCCACGAGTGAGCACGTGAGGTCGATTACCTTCACTTAAGAGTCCATCGACAGCAACTTCATTTAAACCACTGCAGTCTTTAATCCATTGCTGTGCTTCAGGTTCATCATAATCAAAATGCAGCCAAAGATGTTCTTGACTCGGGGTAACGTCTAAGACTTCCCGCCAAGCAATGTTGGTCGCCCCGCCCTTGCCATCCAGCTTTAATGCGTGGATCAAACCCTTTGGTTCTTTTTCAGAATCAATCATCTGCAGCATATTATTAAATTCCAAATAAAAAACTAAACTAAATATTTTGATTATCGAAAGCTTGCACCAAAATAAGTCTAGTTGCTCTGCCATAACATTTATTAGTTAAAGCATGATATATCAATCCTATCAAGTAACACCCAATATTCAATTGCTTGCGCTAACGTATTTACCCTCATGCATTGATACTCATGCATTGACTATCAGACCATGCTAGTAAAATCGATAGTTAACCAAATCGATAATGAGTTAAATAAATCGTTTATTAAATCAACAGTTAATTAAATCAATAGTTAGCTAAATCGAGAATGGATTAAGTCTAGAATGAACTAATCCGAGAATTAGCCGTTCTTGCGTAGCTTGCCCATTGCATAAAAGTCATTGAAAAATGCTCAATTGACTCCCAGCTTATTACGCTTCAACCTTTTGTTAAATATGAGCAAAGATAGAAACTGTCAACGATTGCATAAATCAGACACATCAAGGATAGATAAGGGTTAAGGGAGCAAGGATGACGGATTTAAAAGGTAATTTAAAAAGTGAGCTATTAGCACTAGGCTATCGAGTCGAACAGCAAGACAGCAAGCTCAAAGTAAAACTTGGTGGATTGGCGACCCCCATCTATATCGAACATGACATAGCCAAAAATAGGTTTATCGTGAATACCCAAGATCTTAGAAACGCTGTTAGTTATGCTTCGCAGTTTTTTCTTGCACAAATCTCTTTATCGGGCTGGCAACAAGCGCTGCTATTTAGCATGACTGCCATAGGTGGTTTCACCATAGTACTGACAGAACTCAAAGCACAAGCGCTAAAACAGCAAGTCGCTTTATTTAATCAAATAAATATCCCATAAAAATGGCCAATGCAGATCAATAATCACCATGGTTCGATCAACTGCGGTGTACCTACAGCAGTAACGGCCCAAACGCAGCCCTAAGTAGCCTTCAGTGCAACTCAAATATTGCTAACAAAAAAGGCCGACACTTGGTCTGCCCTTTTATAATTACCAATAAAATCAGTTACTCATATTCTGAAGAGTATGTCTCTTGGTAGGTATGGGAGTAAAGCTCAAATAGGTTACCAAATGGGTCTTCTAGATACACCATCTTAGCTTGCTTACTATCATCTTCTGGATGGTAGCGCATAATATCCATTCGAACTTTGCCGCCAAACTTTTCAGTACGCTCAATCACACCGTGAAAGTCATCCGTTTGCAGACAAAAATGAAAAATACCAATCCGAGAAAAATCCACCAGGTGACGCTCTTGGCGCTGTTTCATTTCAAACAGTTCAAAACCAATACCGTCTGCCGTGACTAAGTGAGCAATATTAAACCCTTTAAAACCTTCACCAAAAACAGCAACACACATTCTACCAATTGCAGTTTCACGCTCTTCTTCTACTTGCGTGTTGCCCATGACGACTTCAAGACCTAAAGCTTTAGTATAAAACTCAACCGCTTTGTCCATATTGCCTACCATGATACCGACATGATTCATTTTCATAATTATCTCCAAAGACTAATATTTAATTCATAACTTGTTTCGATGAAGTGAGTATATGGCGCATGAAGCATTAATAAAAATTATCAATAGTTATTAAATTCATAACCAGCTGTTATCATCAAATCAATAACAATTAGCTATCATCAATTCATTACACGTGCAGCGACAGCAGCCTTTTTATCAGTTCCTAGATCGTAGTCATAAGTGACACTACTCCCTTACTAGAAAAGATTAGGCGATTTGATAGCGAGGACAGCCACTGATATAACGGCAGTGGTAGAGGTGAGACCTGGTTAGATAGTTAGCGAGATGTTAGCCCTAAGGGAGGTTCACTCTCCCTCAAGGCTTACTGTGAGCAGCTAACTGCTTGTGTTCAAAGTTACGTGTTCAATATTAAGTTCTAAGAGCTAAGTGCTAAGTGCTAAGTGCTAAGTGCTAGATACCGTCTCACTAAGTGCTAAATATTAATTGCTAGCATCAACTCAGCAGTAAAATAAGTTTACTTAGGCAGCGCCGCCTGATGCGCCTCAATAAAGCGCGTCATTTCTATCTGCGCGCGTTGCTGAGCACTCACCAAGGTGTCTTCAGCACTCATAGACTCAACAACCTCGTAATAACACTTAATTTTAGGCTCGGTACCTGAAGGCCTTACAATCACCCGCGAGCCATTTTGCAGGCGATAAATCAGCACATCGCTAGCCGGTAGCGCAATATCTTCCTCGCTCCCATCAGAAAAGAAGCGTTTACCTAGGCTAATATCATCAGTCGATATCACCTTATGGCCTGCAATCTCTACTGGAGGATGCTCTCTAAGGTAAGCGCCGATATTGGGCGTTGTTGGCTTTAACGCAATACTCACTTGAGCATTAAGGTGGAAGCCATGTTCACGGTAGATCGTTTCTAGCCGATCCCAAATGGTTTGCCCTTGGCTGGCAAGTTCAGCGGTTAACTGCGCAAACGCAACGATTGCCGACAAACCGTCTTTGTCCCACACCATAGAGCCTACGGTGTAACCGAGCGCTTCTTCGTAAGCAAACACAAAGCGGTTATCGTCAGTCTCTTCACTCATGCCCACATTGGTTAGCCACTTAAATCCTGTCAGTGTCGTTAGGCAAGTGCCATTTAGGCTCTGGGCAACCTTTGATAATAAACTCGATGATACAATCGTAGTGCAAGTTAAATTGTGATTGTCACTAGCGTGAGTTAACAGATAATGGCCAAATAGCACACCGACCTGATCGCCCGTTAGCATCTGATAATCACCGGAAGCAGTTCGGACTGCGACGGCAAAACGGTCAGCATCAGGATCGTTTGCACAGGCAAGCATGACATTGTGCTTTTTAGCCTCAGCAATCACCATATCCATCGCCCCTTTCTCTTCAGGGTTAGGAAAGTTTACCGTAGGGAAATCACCATCAGGCTCTGCCTGCTCGGCAACCGAATACACTTGCGTGAACCCTGCATCTTTTAATACATCGAGTGCCATCTCGTTACCCACACCATGCATGGCGGTATACGCCATACTGACCAATTCAGGTTGAGTATTATTTTGCAGCACTGGGGCTAAACTCACGCCCTGGCGATAAGCATAATAAAAGTCATCTTCAAGCATGATAAGCTGACCAGCAGCTTTTGCGATCTTAAGGTCGAGCAATGGAATGGCCACTGTAGCAGCCTTATCAATACAGGCAGCAATACCACTGTCATGGGGCGGAATGATCTGCGCGCCATTACCCCAATACACTTTATAACCATTGTATTGCGGCGGATTATGACTCGCTGTCACCACGATGCCAGCTGCGGTGCCAAGGTGCAGAACACCAAAGGCCACCAGCGGCGTTGCGGCTACATTGGCAGTGAGGTAGACCTTTATGCCCAGAGCAGCCAATACACTGGCTGTGTCATGGGCAAACTGCTTTGAGTCGTGACGACCGTCATAACCAATAACCACGCCGCGAGTCGCAACATCGCTAATTTGCGCTTTAAGGTATGCGCCAAGTCCTGCTGAAGTTTGCTGCACCACCAAGCGATTCATTCGAGTCGGACCAGCGCCAACTACGCCACGCAATCCCGCAGTACCAAAGGCGAGTCGACCAGCAAAGCGCGCCTCAAGTTCTGCGCTATCATCTGAGTCCAGCAAAGCTTGCAGCTCTTGTCGCATCAATGGGTCTGGGTCACTGGCCATCCAATGTTTTACTCTTAATGATAATTGCGTATCCATCACTCACTCCATTTGCTATTTACACTGGCAAGGGGATCAAACAAGGCAAGCTATTTGATTTCCATTGCATCAATTTACGTTAATTAAACACTAAGCCTAGCAGCTCACTTGAACAAGACAATTTGCATTAAGTTTTCATCACAAATAGCCAAAGGCTTAAGATCCTCTTGAGTCATTAACCACCCTCTCTTTTTGTCTAATCAAGCTCGCTTGCCCACCGCGATATTAAGTTTTAAGCAGCATAAACCAATCAGTATAAGAAAGTGATTCGATAATCGTGTAAAATTACCAGCTTGCTAAATAACACCCTGTTGCGAACTGTTAATCATGAGCCCGTTAAAAATAGAAACCCATATCAAAGTCCAGTCCAGTGAAATTGATGCTGCTACCCTGCTCGCAGAAGATACGGGCTTATCCAAGCAAATTATTAAGCAAGCAATGCAAAAAGGCGCGGTTTGGCATAGTCATGGTAAGCAAACCAATCGCCTTCGCCGCGCGAAAAAAGCATTAAAGGTCGGTGATCAAATCCACCTCTATTACAACCAAGCAGTGTTAGATGAAAAGGTCAATGATGCAGAGTTGCTGTTCGATGAGGGGCAATACAGTATTTGGTATAAGCCTTTTGGCATGCGCTGCCAAGGTTCTAAATGGAGCGACCACACCACCATTAATCGCTTTGCTGAAACTCACCTTGAACCTGCCAGAAGCGCTTACATCATCCATCGATTGGATCTCGCCGCCACCGGATTGATAGTCTTAGGCCATAGCAAAAAAGTCACCGCTGCGATTGCTAATCTATTTGAGACCCGTGCACTGGATAAATTTTATCAAGTGATTGTTGAGGGCAAGTTCCCCGATGGCAAGGTCACAATCGACACCGATGTTGATAATAAGTCGGCGCTATCGCATGCTCATCGTCTTGAATACAACAGCGAGCTTAATCAGTCGAAAGTACAGGTAAAGATTGAGTCTGGACGTAAGCACCAAATTCGCATCCATATGGCAAGTATTGGTCACCCAGTGGTCGGTGATCGGCAACACGGCAATGGCAGCGAACTCACACCTAACCTACAGCTCACCTCTTGCCATTTAAGCTTTACCTGCCCAATGAGTGCTGAGCACAAAGTATTTGAACTGCCGCAAAGCTATCGCCCTGAGTTTCAATCGCAGCGAAAATAGCAAGTTGTAGACCGAGTATAAAAAAGCCCGCTATATGCGGACTTCTTATTAAATGTTAGCTCATAAACTATCTAGCTTACTCGTCAACAGGTTTGTCTTTAAGGTACTTTTTACCAGAGAACATCGCTGAGACAATTCCTGGCTGATGGCGTAACTCTGCGATGACGACACCGACTATATGAATAAATATCAATAGCATGAGTAAATATGAACCATAAAGGTGCACCTTACCTATAATACTTTTATAGGGCTTTAACTGTGCCACTTTTTCTTGATTAACCCCAGTGTCATCATAGGGTTTGAGCGAGGCTGGTGCGACACCATCTTGTGCTAAATACTCAGCAACCGTCCCACCTAATGGCGGGTAATACACATCTGTCCCCGCGCGGAATAATCCTGTCGCCATAATCACAATTAACAACACAAATATTGCTGCAACAGCTAATTTACCCAACGGGTTATGACCCAGATATTGTGGATTTTCTCCCGCTTTTAACGCATTTCGATAGTCTCGGCTCTGCTTAAGGCTAGGCAGCATATGGGCGAACTTTGTATAGCGACTGCCAATAACACCAAATAGCAACCGAATCGTTAGATTGACCGCAAATAGGTAACCAATAATGATATGCAACTCTTTGAGTTTTACTTTTGCAGCTAGACCCGTAATCCCAAGTTCTGACTTAAATAACATAATCAAGCCAACAAACATTAAGCTGGTTACCAAAATAAGGTTAATCCAATGGAAAATCCTAACCGACTTGTCCCAAACGACATATTTAACCCACTTGCTCTGTTCGCTGTTCTCTTTGCCCGTCATAAATTCATCACTCATTATTTCAGTTCTATATTGCTTAAAGGAATACTGCTAAAAGGTTTACCCATCTAACCTGTGCTAACCTGTGTTAAACATCGCGCGTACATATTTGAGCGGCGCCATAAGTGCAATCACATCACAAAACTTTTGCTAATTGATGGCAAACGCGAGAAGCCAAGCGTAAGTGTAAGGTCTGAATATACCTCAGCCCTAATACTGACTTTGAGACTCACTTAAGAGCTCACTTTGATGGCTACATTAATGGCTTCATTAATGTTAGGCACTCATTATAACTCAACAAATTTAAGTTTCAGTTAATATTCGTTAACTAGCAACAACAGGCTCTTAAACATTCACTTTGGATCTAATTCGTTGAATCGTATTACAAATCATTAGCGCTAAACACTATCCCTTCCCCTGTTTCTAGCCATAATGGATGCTGAGTCATTACTTTGCTAAACATTCGACTTTGTAAATAACTATTAAGCCAATCCCTCACATTGGGATAAGGTGATTGCCGATACCATTGGCGCTCGACCCGAGCAAACTGACGTATAAAAGGTAACAAGGCTAAATCAACCAAACTGGGGCTATCTGAGATTAAATACTTGTGTTGGGTTAATCGTTGTTCAAGCCCCTTTAAATAGGTTTCACAGGCCTCTCTATCTTCAATAAGAGAGGCTTCATGGTAGCGTTTTGAGCAACGATACTTTTCCAAGCAAACTTTAAACTCTGTATCAAAAACCGTGATAAGCGCTAGCATCTCATCTAATGCTTGTGGATCTGCGTTATCGAGATGGTCATCTGGATCACTTAAGGTTAATGCCCACAGCATCACCTCAAGGCTCTGTTCGATAACCTTACCATCTGCTTGTACCAAAACCGGCACCGTGCCTTTAGGTGATGCTTGAAGAAGTTCAAACGGCTTATTACTTAAGACGAGATCCCGTAATTCAACCTGCTGCCTCGAGGCATAGATAGCCAATCTTGCACGCATTGCGTATGGGCAATTTCTTAACGAGTAGAGTACGGGTAATTGTATGCTTTTATCCATTGTGACTTGCAGAGCTCCATTAGCAAATGCGAATAATTTACTTTAACGATATTCATTCGCAAAATATACGGGTAACATCCCCTCTAAATTTATGACAACAAGTGGTAACCATGGATCCGAAAATTGAATTATTAGCACCGGGCGGTGATGTCGATGCGATAAAAGCGGCCATTATTGCAGGAGCCGATGCAGTCTACTGTGGCTTAGATACGTTTAATGCCCGTAACCGCGCCGCTAATATTTCCTTTGAAGAACTGGTTGGCATTATTCGACTTGCACACCAATACCAATGTGAAATATTTCTCACGTTAAATATTGTTATCTTAGAGCAAGAGTTTAAGTCTCTCGCTAAGCTATTAAGTCGTCTGGTTAATACCACCTTAGATGGCGTTATCGTACAAGATATCGGTATGTTCCATCTGCTTACCAAGCATTTCCCGAGCTTAGCAATCCATGCATCCACGCAGTTAACCACCCATAATGCTGGCCAACTGCCTTTTCTTAAAAAGCTTGGTGCATCACGGGTAAACTTATCAAGAGAACTTAACTTACGTGAGATCACGGCGCTCACTGCAACCGGTCGTGAGCACGACATTACCACTGAGGTGTTTGTACACGGTTCTTTATGTATTGCTTTCTCAGGGCTATGTTATTCCACGTCTGCAAGTGTCGGTAACTCAGGCAATCGCGGTCGATGCAGTCAAGCATGCCGTGAAGAGTATCAAACCACGCCATCGGGCAATAACTTCCCGCTAAACATAAAAGATAACTCGGCCTTTTTCGATCTCCCCGCCTTAATCGAAGCCGGAGTGCATTCATTTAAAGTTGAAGGACGCATCAAAGGCGCGAGTTATGTTCATACCGTCATTGACAGCTTTCGTAAGCAAATTGACGGCTACTTAGCCACAGGTGAGCTACTCGAAGATGGCGAACGCCTTTATAAAGTATTTAATCGAGATTTGACTAACGCCTTCTTAAAAGGCGATTTAAACCAATCGATGTTTATCGATAATCCTCGTGATCACTCGAAAAACCATCTAAAAGACAAGTTAACGAACAACGGCAGTCAATCCATCTCGGTGGTGCAGATCCACGATGCTGAGCAAGCACTGCAAGTAGAGAAAAGCCAGATCCAGGCAAGCGTGACCGATAAGATAAAACACTTAAGCATTGAGAAGCTACCGCTAACGCTCGCCTTTGCTGGCAAGCTCGGTAGCCCCCTATCAATTAGGGTTAGCACCAAAGACTTTGTTGTGGGACAAACCCAACTTGAGGCAAAACATTTTGTGGTGCAATCACGTAGCTTACTGGTTAACAGTGACGATGCGTGTATCGATAGCAGCGCCATTGAGAAACGTTTTAAAAGTTTAAACAATGCCGAATTTAATCTGCAACTACTCAATATCGACGACTTAGCGACAGGGTTAAGTATCCCGTTTAAAGAACTGAGCGTGCTTAAAAAACAGATACAATTTCAACTCAACCATGAAACGCCAGTATTGCCCACAGTTGAACTGCCTAAACTGGTTAATCATCCAAAGCCAATACCTAGCCAACAAGCAAAACTGTCGATATTAATCTGTGATGAGGCCGATACTGCGCTACTTGATGCCACCGACGCAGACATTTACTTTAAGCTTCCTGATGCTTACAAGCGGGGTTGCACTCAATATGTTGATTTCTTAAAAGCTAACCCACGACTCATCCCTTGGTTCCCATCGGTACTAATTGGTAAAGACTTTGATGTGGCTATCAACCTATTAGAGCAAGTCAAACCGGCACTGATTGTGACCAATAATACCGGTATTGCCTACCGAGCATACGAGCTAGGTATTAAGTGGATTGCAGGGCCGTTTTTAAACACGACTAACTCCTATGCGTTACTTGCATTACAGGAGCAGTTTGATTGTAGTGGTGCCTTTGTCTCAAATGAGATAAACCTGCAGCAGATAAAACACATTGCTCGTCCTGCCAATTTTAAAATGTTCTACAGCATTTACCACCCTATTCTATTGATGGCCAGTAGGCAGTGTTTTTTCCAACAGAGTGTTGGTTGTGAAAAGCCCCGTATCGATAATGGCTGTATGTTGTCATGCGATAAATCGACAAGCATTACCAATCTTAAAGGTGATAATTTTGCGATTGATAAGCAAAAAGCTGGCTATCCAAGCATTTACAATCAAGATCAGTTTTTGAATATTGAGATCATCAATGATCTTGCTCATCTATTTGATGGCTTTATGATTGATCTAACCAATATCGGTTTAGGTGATAAAACCGCCCCCGATAAAGTGGCGCTCATCGAGCAGTTTGAGCAACTATTGCAGGGCGAACCTCAAGTCGTCGACACGCTTAATCGCATGGTGCCGCAATCAACCGTGAGCCAGTATCACAACGGTTTATAATAACCAAAACGTCAATCCCTTCACTTGAGGGGGTTGGCGGTGTGATGATTAAGTCATATAAACAGCCGGTTTAAGTCAGGCTATCGCCATAACACGATAATTTTGCTTATAATGTTTTAGATTGGTATTAATAAATCACTGCCTTACAGTGATGGCTCAGCGAACGTTATTACTTTAATTAAAATTCAAAAGAGGGCTTTGTGGAGAATCTAACACTAGTGGTCGATTTTTTATTAAACCATAAACTGTTACTTACAGTCCTAGTCATCGTCTTAATTTCACTTGTTAAGCGCTTAATCATTTCCCAAATTCGTGGTGATGTGGCGTTTCTCACTGAAATTCAGCGCAAGTGGATGTCTCGTACTAAAAACGGCACTTTTATCTTAATTCTTGTGATTCTGTTTATGCTATGGCAGACAGAAATCAGCAAATTTGCCCTGTCGGTGACCGCGATTGCGATTGCGTTTGTTGTGGCATCCAAAGAAATTATTTTGTGTTTTACCGGTTCGATTCAAAGAGCGAGTTCGCGCTCGTTTGTGATTGGCGACTGGATTGAAGTAGGCAAAATATGTGGCGAAGTGATTGAGCACAACTTAATGGCAACGGTTATTCAAGAAATTGATCTATACCACGGCCAGTATCACTTCACCGGTAAAACAGCCACCTTGCCTAATAGTATGTTCTTTAGCTATGCGGTGAAAAACCTCAACTTTATGAAGCGTTATGTCTACCATGACTTTAGTATTACTGTGGTGGAATTTTATAACTTGTACCCACTGTTCCCTGAACTCCATGAGAAAATTGAAGCACATTGCGAAGACTTTTATGAAGTGGCTAAGCGTTATAATGGCATTATTGAAAAACACGCAGGTGTCGACCTACCAGGGCCTGAGCCGCATATTCATATCAATAGTGGCGTAAATGGCGAACAAAATGTCCATATCATGATTTTCTGCCCGACAGAGCAGGCTGTTCATTTAGAGCAGTTAATCAGAGAAGATTTTATGATTGCCTACCATGAGGCCTTTGGTAAAGAAGAGATTATTTAGAACTTAGATAAATTGAATCTTTGCGTCTGTAATGACGCAAAGCTCTGCTCTTGTTTATTGTAAAGAGGTCTTAAGTCGCTTCATTCCTTCATCAATACTCACTAAGGCGCTATAACCGAGATCATTTTTGGCTGCGCTGATATCAAAATAATGGCTGGTCGAAAGCTGCCTTGCGACAAAACGCGTCATGATTGGCTCTTGCTGCTTACCTAATAAACCATAAACAGCTTCAAGCACACACCCTGCCATATAAGCCACATGACTCGGTACTCGCTTTGTCACTGGTGCAAACCCTTGGCAGGCGAGGATTTTGTTTAGCATCTCCGCCATAGTAATCGGCTCATCGTTACTCAAATAATAGGCTTTACCAGCACAAGCGGCACGACTCGCATCTTCACTGCAAAGTTTAACCGCGGCCAAGATATGAGCGTAAGCTGCATTGCCCACATAGATGGTATCGACTAGCTTGTCTTGCTTGCCCACCAGCTTCAATTTACCTGCTACTGCACGTTCAAGCACCCGTGGTACGAGATGTGGATCGTTTGGCCCCCAAATAAGATGTGGCCTTAGCGCTGTGGTGCCTAAGTGTTTGCCATTACCCAGTATGCAACCGTTAGCGTTAAGCATCATCTGCTCGGCTATCGCCTTAGACTCGCCATAATAATTCAAAAAATGTTCAGCATAGGGCGCGGATTCATCATTGCCCGCTTCATCTTCCCCAGCAAAGGTGACACTTGGCGTGCTGGTGTAAACCAAACGCTCAATATGACGCTTTTTACAGGCATCAATAATGTGGCGAGCACCGTCGACATTGGGTGAAAAATAGCTTTGTTTACTGCCCCAGACTCCCGCTTTGGATGCGACATGAAACACTAAATCACAGCCTTGCATAGCCGATAACACTGCCTGCTCGTCAGCGATATCACCTTGGATCATATCGATGCCCATTGCATCTAATGCTGGATATGCTCCGCGGGCAAACCCTGTGACTTTAATACCCGCAGCGAGTAGACGCTCACAAATGGCTTTACCTAAGAAGCCTCCTGCTCCAGTAACAAAGGCGCGATTAACCTTGTGCTTAAGCGCCGTTAACGCGGCCTGCTCTTGAGGGGGAAAATAATTCAGGCTAAGCGTATCGATAACAACTGACAAAATAGATTATTCCTTGATCTGCTTTTGTGCCCAAACAGCTAATTTCTCACGGAAAATTTTAGCGTTATGACGAATATCAACAGGAAAATCGGGGTGAATTAAGAAGCGCTCAATACCTCGAGTCTGCGCATGTTGCTCGGCAATCGCTCTAAGCTCACTATAAAGCACACCAGAGAGTGAGCAGGCTACAGACTGTTTTAGCTCTATGCACACAAGTGGCGTTACCTTGCCAGCAATGTTAACGCCCACTAACGCACTGCGTTTTACGTCGCTATGAGTATTAAAGATGCGTTCGCAGGGAATAGAGTAATAACGTTTAGTCTGGTTATTGGTTGCTGGTAAAGCATCTGCATCGACTCTATGCGCCTTTCGGCCACACATCCACAATAAACCATCACTATCTAAATAACCCAAATCTCCCATACGGTGGCGAATACTGTCACCATCTTGAATTTTTGCCAGCAAGGTTGCACTGTCGCGCTGATAATAACTGCGACTCACCATGGGGCCTTTAACAACGATTTCGCCAATTGCATCAACAGATAAGGCTAAGCTGTTATGCCAGCGCGCTATCGGCTTCTCATCGATAGCTATGATGGCAATTTCAACGCCATCAATCGCTTTACCCACACAAATTCCGCCGCCGTTATCGGTTACCAAAGTTGTGTCAAACAAGGCTTGGCTTCCTATTTTGCTAATAGGTAAAGACTCGGTTGCGCCATAGGAGTTAAGCACTTCAACATCTTGATTAAGCATCAAGCTAAAGCGTTTAATCGATGAAATTGTTGCTGGCGCTCCCGCTGAAATAACACGCTCAATGCTGCTAAGTTTATGCGCTGTGGCCGCTCCCGCTTGACCCAATCGCTCTATTAGAGCTGGGTTTACAAACATATTGCTGCATTGATACTTATCTATAGCTGCAAAGATAAATTCAGGATTGGCGGTAATCGGCTTACTGGCATCCATATCAGGCACAATTGATGCCATGCCTAATGCCGGGCCAAATAATGAAAATAGCGGGAAGGTGGCTAAGTCTCGCTCACCGGGCTTGATTCCATAATCATTTTTAAGCGCTGTAATTTGCGCCTCAAACATCTTATGAGAATAAATTACGCCCTTAGGCGTCCCCGTGCTACCGCTAGTAAATAAAATCGCCGCCATGGCATCTTGATCTAGCCATTGCATCTCAAACGGCTGAGAAGGCGCTGATTGATTGGCTTTCAATAAGCTATCTAAATGAGCAGCCCCTGTTAATGCCCGCACTATCGAGCTACCGCCGACATTGATCAGGTGTTTAACGGTCGATTTTCCCCAACCAAATAGGCGTCTAGCGATATGGGCCTTAGGGATCCCGATAAAAATATCAGGCTTAGCCTCTTCAAAACACTGCTTAAGGTTATTAATCCCCATACCCGGGTCGACTAGAATTGGAATTATTCCGGCCTTAAACAGGGCAAAGGTTAAGCAGAAAAAATCGATACTCGGCGTCACCATCAACACCGCCTTCATACCTGGCGCTAAACCATGACTGAGGAGCGCGCTGGCTATCTCATCACTTTTAGCATTAAGGGTTTGAAAGTCCATCTCTTGATAACGCAGCCCACTGACGGCTCTGCCGTTAGACTGCTGCACTGCAACTGCGAGAGAGTCAGGAAGTGTCTGTGCGGCACTAACTAAATGACGGCACAAATTTGCGCCGTCATTGTTTTGATTAACCAGTGTTGCCATCGGCTTTACGCTACCGACTCAGTGTTAGATACTGGGTCTGGGTTAGCTTGCGTATTCACTTCGGTTTCAGCCATAAAGTCTTTAATGTGGCCAATGACTTCATCGCTCGCGTCTTCAAGAATATAGTGACCACAATCGCTAAACTCATGCACCTTGGCATGAGGCATTCTTTGCTTCCACTCGGTTAAGAAGTGCTTATCGAACACAAAATCTTGCAAGCCCCAACAGATCACGGTGGGAACATCTTTGAATTTAGACAAGCTAGCAGCAATATCTGACACTAACTCATAATTGCGATCGCCAGGTTTTAGTGGAATGTCCTGCACAAAGCGCAGTGTCGAAATTCGGTTCGCCCAAGAGTTAAAGGGAGCAACGTACGCTTCGCGAATATCTTTATGCATAGGCTTACGCTTAACACCAACGTAAGATGCAGCCGACGAAAACGCATTAAAACCACGCACTAAAAACGTGCCTAGCAAAGTATTGCGGCAAATCGATAGCGCCCACGGGAATGGCTTACTCGCTGGAAGATGAAATGCGCCAGTATTAAGGATAACTAAACGTTTGATACGTTCAGGGTAACGCGCCGCGTACCCCATGCCTATCATTCCGCCCCAGTCATGTACCACCAGCGTAATGTTTTTTTTCACATCTAAGTGTTCGAGTAAGGCTTCTAAATCATCGATACGGTTTTTAAGGGTGTAGTCGTAACCACTGTCGTCAGGCTTATCAGACAAACCACAGCCGATATGATCAGGCGCAATGCACTGATGCTTATCACTTAATGCACTGATAAGGTTGCGATAATAAAAAGACCAGCTCGGGTTACCGTGTACCATCACCACAGGCTCACCTTGGCCTTCATTGACGTACTGAAGCTTGTTGCCGTTTCTATCTAAGTAGTTACGTTTAAAAGGGTGCAGAGTGTCTAGCATGACGTTTCCTATCTTTGTGTTACTTGTCGAACGCTTTATTAGCTAAAGGGGGCTAGCCTGTATATGGACAAGCTTCCTATTAACGTAAGTGTGTGAACTCTTACTCGTTAGCGCTTACCCATATATAGTGACTTACCACTTAAGACCTAACATCATGCAGTTCAAACCACTGCCTATTCCTAAAAAGCTGACCTGATCGCCGCTTTTCAAAAAGCCTTGGTCATGTGCCATTGCTGCCGTAACGGGCAATGAAACCGTGCCCATATTGCCAAGCAACTTATAGGTTGGAAATTCTTTCTCTTCAGGGATATTCAATGCACTCAGTACATTACGACGATTCGACGCGCCAACCTGATGACAAATTACTTTATCGACCTGCTCAACTAACCAGTTACGCTGCTCAAGAAAGTGACTCCACGTATGACGTGCAAGCTCCACACCTTCTTTAAGCAGGGCGACACCGTTGGTGCGCATATATTCGCGATACAGTTGTGGGCCCGCTTCTTCAAGCCCCCACTGACATAAATCATAATGCTGCGGCGCCGACAAGTGACTCGCACCCAATAATTGGTGCTGGCGATTGCCTTTAAGATTTAAGCTGCCATCGGTCAACAACACCGCTACCGCACCAGAACCACCCGTTAAGGTTGCCAAAGACTGCGCGTAGTTTTGCATGGTTGGCTCTGCCAGCATCTTATCTATGGTGATATCAACGATATGACGCGCCGACTCACACGAGACCACTAGGCCAGCTTTAATTTGACCAAGCTCAATACGGTTCGCAATATCTAAAATACCCGATAGCACACCTAAGCATGCATTACTGATATCGTAAATCGCGGTATCTTTAGACACGCCAAGCTCTGCCGCAATACGACAAGCTGTTGCAGGTTCGTGTTGATCGCGGCAAACACCGGTGTAAACCACTGCGCCCAAATCACTGATCTGCACACCGGTTTCATCAATGGTTTTATGTGCCGCGGCTAAAGCACCATCAGATAAACGGTGCCCTTTTGGCCACCAGCGTCTTTCATGGATCCCTGTCAATGTAGCAATCTGCCCCATTGGAATACGAAACTTTTGATATAAAGGCGCTAAACGAGATTCTAGCTCCGAAGTCGATACAACTTCAGGCGCTAACTCGTAGGCCATACTATTAATAAAAACGCGGGAATATTTCATGAAACTGCTTATCGTCACTCACAAGATAGGCGAATTTACAGCCCATCTAGATAGTTATTTATTATTAACCAGCCATTTGAGCAAGAAAAAGCTGATGATTCAATAAAAAACCTCATTACTGAGCAGTTTTAATCCAACCTATCATAGACTTTACTTACTAAAGAGCCTCTCTTTTCGCGCGGATTCAATCACAGCTAACTTAATTACAACTTAATAAACAGTTTGTTACGATAAGATTAAATTGAGCTAGCCTGAAAAATCTATTTAAATGCGTGAATTAGCGCATTTCGCGGCGTAATACTGTTTGAACAAAATTCACTCAAGGTTACTCGGTAGCCCTGCTCTTCAAGAAAGCATACTCTGTCAAGTAACAGCCATTGTTCGACGAGCGCCCTAAATAGATGCGCCACAAGATCGATGCGTCGAGTTAAGCGCTGACGCAGTTCTCCAATCACCAAATACTCTTGCCAATCGATATCAGCAGGTAAAGCTAACCCTTTCGCGTCAGCCGCCCAACGACAAAACACCGCAAAATCATCATTTAACTGACTCTGCTTGATTGCGGGAACAGGTAGATACTCGTCAAGACCGCGCACCTTGCGCTGCAACGCATCAAAACCGAGTCGCCAAGCCATCTCCTGCAACCGGTAACCCTTATGCTTGTCGTTAGCAATAACGCTTTGCTGTAAGGGCAACTGCAAGTCTGCACGGCTTAGTTTAAGCTCACTCGCCTTAGCCACTGTCGAAAGCGCTTGATACTGCTTGGCTTGAATAAGGTGATAACAACAAGGTGAAATCACCAACTGCTTGGTACCAGCATCACTGGCATGCTGCAGTAGTTTAACATGCAAGTCGCCGCAAGCGTGTAGCGCTACGGCAAGTTGCTCAGTATGTAACTGCTCACTTTGGCCAGCAAAGGCATCTGCACAGATAAAAGTTTGTGGTAGTTGCCATTTTATTGCAAATTGCTCACCGGCTTCACACAGGCTTGGCTGCCATTCAAGACTGACCACTTGTCTTTGGTGGGCTTTTGCAATGAGCCGACCTAAGTGACCTTTTCCTGCGCACCACTCAAGCACTGGCGTATCATCAAACGGAAGTGTGGCAACAAATGCATTAATCTGTTGCCACTTACGGCCTTTAATATGGGCACTAAAATGGGGCTCATCTTCTGCTGTTAACAGTGCTGTTGATGCTAATTTTTTTGTTGAGCTTGTTGTTGATTTTGTCGCAACTCTGGAGCCAATATCAGCACCTATGGCTGATTGCTGCAATAACTCAAGCGGCCATGTTAAACCTTGAGCAAGCAAATCCTCTGACAAGGCTCCTAACAAGGCTTCATTCAATCTATTTTGACAAGCATCAATGGCATCAAGTGAGTCGTCAGTGAGTTGCCAAACCGCTTTAGCTAGTCTTGGAAAGCTTTCGCTCCAAGGCAGCTCGTTGCACTCAAAAGAGCGGCTACGCCATAGCGACTGACTCTGCGTTAACAGCGCGTCTATCTGCTTAAGTTTTTGCGCTGCGCTTAATGCAGCTTGCTTACACAAAGGTAGAGATTGAGTTGAAGTGACAGTCATCTTTTTAGCTAATTTAATGTTGCAACACACAGCGGTTTAGCGCTGCAATAAAAACGAGCACCCTATGAAGAGTGCTCGCCAGTTTAACATGTCATCGGCTAGATCCGATTAAGCTTTTTGCTTAACTTCGGGTTTTGAGGCGTTTAGCTTTTTAATTTGCATACGCTTACCTAACCACACCCCTAGACCTAATGGCGCGAAAAACACCACCAGTAGGAAGAGTACGAAGTACAAAATCAAGCTCTTAAGAGTCTTGGTCAACTCCTGAAAAACCACCTCTACCGCATTTTGTGAAATCTGCTCTAAGTCAATCGCCGCTGCTGCGCGCTCACGAGCAACCATCGCTTCTAGGGCAATACGCTCATTCTTCACCATAACTTCTAGCGCCTGACGCTCAACCGACAACTGCTTTAGCTTATCATCGGTACTGGCACTGAGTTGATCTAATAGCGGAGTGAGCTCTTTACGCATATCAACGGCTAAACTTTGCATCATTTCAGGGCTTTGTGCCATTAACTGCTGGAACTTAGCTGAGGTATCGCTAATATTTGTTAGCGTGCGCTGAATTTCATCGGCATTTATGTTGGAATGCAAGGCATATAGCTCGGCTTTCCAGCCTAAGATTTTTGGCATCTGCTCGGCGATCATCGCCATACGGTCAGAGATATCACTCATCACCTCAGGGACGGTGCCGAAAGTCGTCACCGCATCAAACTCACTGATCTTATGGAACTCAAGCCATTCGGTAAATGCCGATTCCCGTGCAAACGCCATATCCTTTATTGGGTGGCTCGCAGCGTATTGCTTCACAAACTCTTGATTCTTTTTAAAATTAGCGCCACCTAGATTTTTAATTGTGCGCTCAAACTGATCTCGTAATTTGATACTGGTCTCAACGGCGACGGGTTGTTGCTCTGCAAATAAGTTTTTGCCCGCTCCCGTTTCAAAAAACTGTGCCATCTGCTCGGTAAACACCCAAGTATCAATCATCGCTGCTGTTGGTGATGCTTGAAAAATCGTGTGTTGTAGATTCTGCTCGGCGTTAATCTTCCACATTAAGGTGTTTGACTTAATCGCAATACTGTCGGTATTACGCTCTATCAGATCAGCAGCGCTCTCTACCTGGCTATAAAAAACCGTACTAAAGTCGCGACTAAAAACGCGCATATTGAGTTGATCTTTTGGCAACGGCTCAATGCCGCTTTCCAATTTAATTTCTAACAGTGAACACGCACTTGTCAGCAACGCGACAACGGCTATCAAACAAAAGCGAAACATCGCTTTCATAACTCCTCCAAAAAATACACAATTCATTAGAATTCATTAGAATTTATTTGAAATTCAATTAAAATAGTTTATTAAAAACATCAACTTATAATTCTACCACCGGACATCAACAATACCTATCGCTATGTCTACTTACCTCATTAGCCATATTATGAATTAGCCACGTCAAAGCCAAGCTCTAGGCCAATGAAAAGAGTTTCACTTGTAAGCTAATTCTAGCTAACTTAGAATCTGCCGCAAATTCGAACAAGAAATACAACACAAACCTTATGATGCAATCACCTTGTGTGGCCAAATGCGGCTTAAATGATGAAGATTATTGTATGGGCTGTTATCGCCATATCGATGAAATAGTCGGTTGGGGGCAGGCAAGCGATGAACGTAAAGCGCTCATTTGGCAAAATCTGGCTGAGCGCAAGGCCAAGATGCAAGGCGGGGAAAATAGTGCCATCCTCAGTCGGGCCAAATGGATTGAAGCCCAGAGCAGACTAGAACGCTCAGAGGCCGATTAATCAATCCTGTTCCTGTCCTAAATATATAAACACATCCCAGGATGAGATATTTAATACAAAAAAAGCCGCTCATTCGCGGCTTTTTTAAACTCTTTACGGTCTACTTTTTCAGCATACTCTTCAAATCCGCAAATGGATTGTAAGTCGCAGCTTCAACTTTGTTTTCTGTCGTAGAACCATACTGAATAAGCTCTTCAAACTTAGAGTGCTCATTGTCATGACAATAAAGGCACAACAGCTCCCAATTAGAGCCATCTGATGGATTATTATCGTGGTTATGATCACGATGATGCACCGTCAACTCTCTTAGGTTGGCATTGTTAAATTCACGAGTACAGCGGCCACAGACCCAAGGATAAAGCTTAAGCGCCTGCTCACGATAACCCACTTCACGCTTGGCTTTATACTCTCTCGCCTCAGCTAATACTCTATCTAACTTACTTTGCCCTTGATTGGTCGACATGCTGTTTCTCATTAAAGTTTGTTACCTAGAGCCAATTGTATCACTGACCCTAGGTACTTTTCACCGCAAATTACGCGAATTATTTAGCTTCGCTACCTAAGTACTCTGAGCTTGAAAGATGTAGGTAGTGCAAGTACTTTTCGTACTGCGTCACCACATCTGCCAGTAGCTGATCTTGAGTAAAGCCCATTACATCGTAATGTTGACCACCGTGTTCTAAGAATACTTCCACACGGTAGTATTCGATATCACCGTCAGCCACTTCACTTTCGAGCGGATTGGTAATGCTAAATGCGCGGGTACGTAGACCGTAAACGAAGTCATTATGATCTTCACTTGGAACCACAAAGCGTACACGGTTATCAAAGTTTAAAATCTCAGCCGTAATTGAGCGACTTAAGAAGCTATCGCGTACTTTTGTTAATGCTGGCTGAGCCACACTATCAAGGAAGCTCTGCGCTTCTTCTTGGCTCGGATGCGATAGTAAAACATCAATATGCGACTCCCAGCTCACATTGGTCTTGGTAAACTGCACACTGGTATTATGTGATTGCACGCTGTTGATTTTTAACCAGTCATCTTTAAGCGCAATGTACAGACCGAAACACATGAGCAGCATAACGATAAGGAACGGCAATGCACTTGCTATCGCAGCAGTTTGCAGCGCTTGTAAACCACCGGCTAATAACAAAACAGAAGCAACTACACCTTGCATTAATGCCCAGAAAATACGCTGCCAAACAGGTGCATCATGATCACCACCAGAGGTCAGGTTATCGATAACTAACGAGCCTGAATCAGATGATGTTACAAAGAAAGTCACCACTAAACACAGTGCAATTGTCGATAACAAGGTTGAAAATGGCATATGTTCAAAAAACACAAACAAGGCCACCGATACGTCTGACGATACCGCGTCAGACAGATAGGTTCCGCCATTTGAAATCACTTCAATAGCGCTGTTACCAAAACCTGTCATCCAAATAAAGGTCAATGTCGATGGAACAAACAATACGCCCACCAAGAATTCACGAATAGTACGGCCGCGCGAAACGCGGGCAATAAAGGTTCCGACAAATGGTGACCATGAGATCCACCACCCCCAATAAAGAAGGGTCCAGCCACCAAGCCAATCGTTCTTCTGCTCATAAGCATATAAATTAAACGTCTTACCGACGATATCGCTTAAATACGCCCCGGTGTTTTGTACAAATGCTTGCAGTAGCTCAACTGTAGAGCCAAATAGTAATACACATAGGAGTAACAATACCGCAAGCACTAGGTTGAGCTCACTTAAACGTTTAACGCCTTTGTCTAAACCTGAAAACACCGAAACCGTCGCAATCAGACATACACCGATAATCAAAGCCACTTGCACAGTGCTATTAACCGGCACATCGAGTAAGTAATTAAGGCCTGAGTTTAACTGTAATACACCGAAACCAAGTGATGTAGCCACACCGAACATGGTACCTAGCACCGCAAAAGTATCTACAGCATGACCAATTGGACCATAAATCTTGTCACCAATCAGCGGATACAATGCACTTCGTGGCAGTAGAGGAAGCTTATGTCGATATGAAAAGTACGCCAAACTCAATGCAACAACCGCATAAATTGCCCAAGCATGAATACCCCAGTGGAAGAAAGTGATCTTCATGGCGTCTTTTGCCGCTTGAATCGTCATTGGGTCGGCATCGGGGGGAGACAAGTAATGCATTACAGGCTCTGCCACACCAAAGAACATTAAGCCGATACCCATACCCGCTGAGAACAGCATAGCAATCCAGCTCTTATAGGTGTAATCAGGCTCTGCGTGATCTGGGCCTAGCTTGATATCACCGAAGCGACTTACCATGACAAAAATAATAAAAATCAGGAAAACGGCAACACCTAAAATGTAAAGCCAGCCCGCTTTAAGTTCGAACCAGGATTGAGCTGCTTTGAAGACGTCTTGTGATTGAGTCGGCCACACGGCACAAACAAATACCATTAACGTTATTAGAATGACTGAAGAGAAAAAAACTGGTGGATTAATACTCGATTTTATCGACATAGAATTACCGCAATAAATAAAGAACACACAACATCGCCTAGCGTTGTGTGAAAGGGCCGCCAGGACTTAGAAATGTATTACCAAATATAAGCACACACCGACGGGATCATTATTTTGTGGTTTAACCCGCTGTGATACTCACCTTAGAATGATTAGAAAATCTCGAGCATCATCTGAAACTAGCTTCACCTAATATTAGGATCACGCAAACTAAAGATAGCACTGTCGATTAATTAACATCTATTACCAATAGTGATAAATACCCTTTCTTTTTAGTTGCTTTCAACAACCAAAAAATAAGTACTTACTTACCGCTAAAGGCTAACAAATCATATTGAATAGCCCAACCCAAAATTGCCGTGTAACGACATGGTTCAACTATTAAATAGAATTTGGCTCACAGGTTTTAACAACACAAAATTCACTTACACTATACATTATTTATCGAGTCGATGTTTTCGTCTATAGCGCAGAAACAAAAAAAGCAGCTTATCGCTGCTTTTTTAATTAACTCAATTCAACATTTAACCAGAATTGTGAACTCAATCTCACTGCGTTTTTTTAACAACTCAATCAAAGCAAAACACAATGACTCAAAAACCTTAAAGTTTAAGATCTTTTTCCATCTCTTCGTATGAGATATGGCGTACATCTTTACCTTTCACATAATAGATAATGTACTCACAAATGTTCTGACAACGGTCCCCAACACGCTCAACAGCACGGGCGGCCCAAAGCACATCTAACACTTCAGGAATAGAGCGCGGATCGGCCATCATATAGGTCATCAGCTGACGAATAATGCCTTCATACTCTTTATCAAGCTTAGTGTCTTCTTTGTGCAGCTCAAATGCGACATCGGCGTCCATTCGAGCAAGAGCGTCGAGGGTTGAATGCAAAGTACGTGTGGCATGACGCCCCATGTTTTCGATACTCACCAATAAAGGCTGCTGATTTTTAGAGCGCTTATCCATGGCCGCTTTGGCAATTTTTACGCAGGCATCACCAATTCGCTCTAAGTCTGTAATAGTCTTAGAAATAGCCAATACTAGACGTAAATCACTTGCTGCTGGCTGACGCTTAGCGATAATGCGCGCACATTCTTCGTCAATCGCCACTTCCATACCATTGACTTTGTGATCGCCTTCTATCACTTTTTGCGCAAGCTCGGCATCTAGCGACCCAAGGGCATCTAATGACAGCTCAAGTTGACGTTCAACCAAGCCGCCCATCGCCAACACGCGATTGCGAATATCGTCAAGCTCAGCATTAAACTGACCAGAGATATGTCTATTTAAGTTCATGTTTTCCATTGCTGTAACTCCCTATCTCTCTTAACCGTAACGGCCAGTAATATAATCTTCCGTCTTCTTCTTTTTAGGCGTCGTAAAGATGGTATTGGTATCAGCATACTCAATCAGTTCACCCATATACATAAAGGCGGTTTGATCTGACACGCGCGCAGCCTGTTGCATGTTATGCGTAACAATAACAACGGTATATTTGGATTTAAGATCGGTGATCAACTCTTCAATGGTCAAGGTTGAAATCGGATCCAATGCTGATGTGGGTTCATCAAGTAATAATACTTCAGGTTCAATCGCAATCGCCCGAGCTATCACCAAACGTTGCTGCTGACCGCCAGACAAACCAAAAGCGTTATCATGCAGCCTGTCTTTTACCTCATCCCAAATCGCAGCGCCACGTAATGAACGCTCGGCAGCATCATCAAGTTCGCGGCGATTATTAACCCCTTGCAGGCGCAAACCATAAACCACGTTCTCGTAAATCGATTTAGGGAATGGATTCGGACGCTGGAATACCATACCGACGTTACGGCGTAGCGCGGCTACATCGACCTTTTTGTCGTAAATATTTTGGCCGTGCAACATGATCTCACCACCAATATGGCAGTTATCGACCAAGTCGTTCATACGGTTAATGCAGCGAAGTAAGGTCGACTTACCACAACCACTCGGACCGATGAATGCCGTCACCTTTTTCTTAGGGATCTTCATCGATACATCAAATAGTGCTTGTTTGTCGCCATATTTAAGATCTAAGTTGCGGATCTCTAAGGCTGTTTGTTCTTTTGTTAGGTTTTCTAGGTCTAGCATATCAGTCTTCATTACCGATTGATCTATTGAAATCATGTTATTTCCTACTGCTTAGGATAATCGTCAATTAATGCTCAAGCGAACGATATTTTTCGCGTAAGTGGTTTCGTACACCAATGGCAGTTAAGTTAAGTGCCACAATTACCGAGACCAAAAGGAACGAAGTAGCGTATACCAAGGGACGCGCCGCTTCTACGTTAGGGCTTTGGAAACCAACATCATAGATGTGGAAACCTAAATGCATGAACTTACGTTCTAGATGCACAAATGGGAAATTCATATCAATAGGCAATGTCGGCGCAAGCTTTACCACCCCGACTAACATCAGCGGAGCAACCTCACCTGCCGCACGAGCAACTGCCAAAATTAACCCCGTCATAATGGCAGGGCTGGCCATTGGGATAATAATGCGCCATAAGGTCTCTGCTTTAGTGGCACCGAGCGCCAAACTGCCCTGACGAACAGAACTTGGAATACGGCTGAGCCCCTCTTCTGTTGATACGATGACAACAGGCAAAGTCAAAATAGCGAGGGTTAACGCCGACCAAATTACACCAGGCGAACCAAAGGTCGGCGCTGGTAGTGCTTCAGGGTAGAACAGCTGATCTAGCGTGCCACCAAACATATAAACAAAGAAACCTAAACCAAATACACCGTAAACAATCGATGGCACACCCGCTAAGTTAATCACCGCAATACGGATCATCTTAGTAATGGGGCCTTTCTTGGCATATTCGTGCAAGTAGATAGCGGCGATAACCCCAAATGGCGTCACAATTACCGCCATCAACATAACCATAAACACGGTACCGAAAATCGCTGGGAATACGCCACCTTCGGTGTTGGCTTCGCGTGGGTCGTCACTGACAAACTTACCCACTCCAATAAACCACTGGCCAATTTTCCCCATCACACCTAAACGGTTGGCATAGGTCACATCTAAGATAGTATCGAGTTTTAATGTCACCTCTTCGCCACGCATGTCACGAATAATAACCGAATCTCTACCCGCTTCAGTTTTAAAGGCAAAGAACTCTTTTTCTACGATTTGATACTCGGCATTTAACTTAGCGCGCTCAGCGGCTATCTCGGCTTTACGACTGTCGGTTAAGGCGTTATCTAACTCATAACGACGAGACTGTAGACGTAAGTTTTCAAGCTCATAGTTAATTGAACCAATCACACTTTTTTGCAGAGCAAGCGCTTCATCGTTCAGTTTAACCGCTCGCTCTATATGGCTTTCAAAATCCGCTTCAACATTTTGGAATGATAATCGCTTACCGTCCTCGATAATCGCCACAGGGAAGCCATAGAAGTCACCATTTTTACTGCGCTCGATAACGGCTATATTTTCAGGCTTAGAACGAGAGATAATATCTGTTGCTAAAATCCAGCGAAAATCTAACCCAACAAACTCGCGGTTACCGGTTTTAACCAGATAACGGATGACGTTCTCGCCGACTTCTGAGTCAAACTTATGCCCAGCAGCAAGCAGGCGCTCTGTTGGCACTTCCTCTTTATCGTAGATTTCACCAATAAGTGTATAACGCTCACCTTGTTGGTTCTTCATCTCCCACTGATAAATATCAGCAGGCCAGAAGTAACTCAGACCACGCCAAGCAATTAATAGCAATAACCCGAGTACCGCAATCAAACAGATACTGACTGCGCCACTGGTCATCCAAATCCAAGGAGACCCCGATTTAAACCACTTACCCATTAGCTAAACCTCTTAAAGCGACAGGTGAACGAGTACTTATATATGTCGTCATAAAATTCATTTTCTTATCATCCATAACAATACGCTTTAAAGTGAGCTATAACGTTCACGTAGACGCTGCCTCACCACTTCTGCAATCGTGTTGAAGAAGAAAGTAAAGATAAATAGCACAAAGGCCGCCAAGAACAACACACGATAATGCGAGCTACCAATCGCAGACTCTGGCATCTCTACCGCGATGTTAGCCGCCAGTGTTCTCATGCCCTCAAACACGCTCCACTCCATAATCGCCGTATTACCTGTGGCCATAAGTACAATCATGGTTTCACCCACCGCGCGGCCAAGGCCCATCATGACAGCTGAAAAAATACCAGGGCTTGCCGTCAGCAATACCACCCGAGTTAATGTCTGCCATGTGGTTGCACCCAGTGCCAAACTGCCGTTTGATAAGTGACGAGGCACCGAAAACACTGCGTCTTCTGCGATAGAGAAAATCGTTGGGATAACCGCAAAGCCCATGGCGATGCCCACGACTAGCGCGTTTCTTTGGTCAAAAGTAATGCCGAGCTCGTTGGTGATAAACATACGAGTATCGCCGTCAAATAAGGCCAACTCTAGACCAGGGCTAATAGCAAACGAGAACCAGCCAATGAAGATAATCACAGGCAGTAACATGAGCTCTTGATAGGTTTCAGGTAAGCGTTGCTTCCACTTTGCAGGCAGCTTGTACCAAGCAAAAGCGGTACTTAAAATCGACACCGGCAGCAAAATGAGTAAGGTCAATATTCCGGGCAAGTTATCTTCTATCAATGGGGCTAACCAAAGACCGGCTAAGAAACCTAAAATAACCGTAGGTAGCGCTTCCATTATTTCAATGGTCGGCTTTACGATGGCGCGCACTTTAGGCGACATAAAGTAAGCGGTATAAACGGCGCCTGCAATGGCTAAGGGGGTGGCAAAAAGCATGGCGTAAAACGCCGCTTTCATGGTACCAAACGCTAACGGCATTAGGCTGAGCTTTGCTTCAAAGTCATCCGAGCCCGACGTTGATTGCCACACATATTGAGGCTCAGGGTAACCTTCGTACCACACCTTCTCCCACATGGCGCTCCACGACACTTCAGGGTGACTGTTCGATACACTAAATAGATGAAGCTTGCTGCCAGCTTCGACGATCAAGGCATTTGATCTCGGACTAAAACCGGCAGTACCAGGATTATCTAGCCCAAAGTTCATCGAGAAGAGCTCTCTCTCACTGGTGGTATAAAGCAAGCTTAAGTCACCGTCTTCTGTAATGGTGGCAAAGCTTTTTCGATAAAATTCTGAGGCTACGCTCTTAATATCGCCATGGCCTTTAAAGTTACGGATCTCCTGGTATTGACGACCTTGCTCACCATTCACTTGAAAATACTGCTGCACAATTCCTGTGTCATAACTCACCAGTAACGAGCTAGCGCCAGCAAGTAGCGTCACATTTGTCACATTTGCCTTAGCGCGCCCCAGTGACAGCACTTGGCTAAGTTGCACAGCTTCTGCATCACGAATATCGTAAATAAATAGTTTATTGTCAGAACTTAAAATAAGTTGGCGCTGGTCTGGTGTCATCAGCTGCTGCTGAACATTAACCGGTGAGTCAGGAATAATACTATTATATGATCCCCACTCCACCTCTTCGGTCATCATATTCTCTTCACCTTCCTGGCGAGAGAGATGCCACGCTTTGTCGTCTGTCTGGTACACAAAGCTCATTTTGTCGCTACGGTAACCAAATACTAAATGATTTAGCGCGCGAGATTGTCGATCCGCGGTTAATACCTCATTGTTGTTATAAAAACGAAGTTTAGGGGTGATCAAGCGCTTATCATTTGGATAAGTGACCTCAAATTCAAGACCAGCAATAATCACCTGGCCATTACTCAGTCCCAGCGCAAAGCGTTGCTCACTTGGCGCTCCAGCCGAACTACTGACAATCTCTGTTCCCGCTGGCGTATTAATTTGTTCACTGCGTATTAGTTGAGAAGTTTGAGTGTCATAAAAATCGACTTTGCCAAGCTGAGATACGCGATACATGATCTCATTTTGCTCATCACTTCCTACCATCAGTGCAGGCTTTGGGTCGTAATACTCAGCGCTCACGACCGGTGTCACTTCGGCACTATCGAAGATTGGCTTTATCACATAAAGTAGATAAAAGAAGATCAGTAATAGCGCCACAAACACCATGATCCCACCAATGGTGACACCAATTTGGGCTGCTTTATCCTTGATTGCTCTGCGCGAAGAACCATTATTTATCAATAGGTTTTTCGTAGCAGGTCCAGGTTGAGATACCTGAGTTTCCATTAAGAACCTCGATTATTATAAAGCCAGTTAAGTTTTTTAACTGGGATTGCATTAACGACTATGCTAACACTAATGTTTTAAAACAATTTTTGTGCACGCGTAAATTTATGTGGAGCATTATATGACGCAAAAATGACACTAGTGTTACAGCGGTTAACTTATACTGTTCCGATTTTGAATTTGGCTATATTAGGCGTTAACCCCCTGCAAAACCAGGCAATAACGATCGACTATTTAGATAAATAAGGGAGTAATATCAAATGTTAAAATACCTAGTTACCCTACAAGCAAGCGATAGAGAAGGCTTAGTTGAGCAAATAGCCCATGCGGTTAGTCGCCATGGTGGCAACTGGCTAGATTCTGAACTACGTCATATCGATGGTATTTTTGCAGCGATCCTACTGCTGGAAGTCCCAGCCGCTCATTGGGATGAATTGATCGAAAATCTCGAGATGCTTGAGGGAGTATCGTTAACCTACTCCAAAACCAGTAAGCCACAGGCTAAAATTAAGCATGTAAGTTACTCCCTCGTTGCCTATGACAGACCGGGTTTAGTACATGAAATCTCAAATAAAATCAGTTCACTTGGGATCAATATTGAGCATATGAGCACACGTTACGAGAGTGCCAGCCATTCGGGTATAGCCCTGTTCAGAGCCGATTTTAATGTGGGAATGAAAGATGCGAGTGATGAAGAGCAATTGACCCAAGCGCTCCACAGCATAGGTGATGATGTACAGCTAGATAAGCTGTCAGCGTAACCTTAACACAAGCCTGACTCGCCGCAGAGTCAGGCTTGTGTTAAAAAAGGGGCTAGATGTCGGTCTCATAGTCTTCGTAGTCGTAATCTGCTTTATTGGTATTTAACTCCCCTGTACAAATCAGATAACTAAAAGCCAAGCAATGGCATCAATAACGTCGGCATTAGGCTGTAAATTGGTTACATTGACGGCAGTTAAATGCTCATGCTAGCATCGGCGGCGATCAACTCTTTAATCAACTTAAACATCTGAAAAATAAGCTTTAAAAAATCAATAAGGACGTTCTTCGTCATTAAAATGGAATAAAATATCAACATTACTTATCTGCGCCGCATTAGTGTTTTTCCTGCTATTTGCAACGTTAGTAGTCGGTTCGACTCAACTTGTCTCATCAAAGCTAAATGCAGATAAAGAGTACAATCATCTTAAGTACCCCATTCATATTGTTCTGGTCGAAGAAAATGAGCTTGCCTATACTTATTCAGCAGAAAAAGGACAGCAGTTACTGCCACCAGGTACACATTTTACCCTTGATCTGCAGGTAGCTTTATTTAATACCTCTGCAAGAACGATAGAAATCAATCAACCACCTCTACTCGCTAAAGATATTGCTCATAGAGATTATCACTTAACCTTGAGCATGAGTTATCAGCTCGACAGTAAGCAGATCCCACAAGTCATTCCAACAAAACACATAGACACCGAAGCCAAGCATATTAGTGCAGCTGCATTTAGAAACACCATCGCAAGCTACTACTTAGCAAAAGACCTGCCTAAGTTTCAACAAGAGGCATGTGATGATTTGAAAAAACGCATTCAGCAAAATCTATTAGCCCAAGGCTATCTGCTAACAACAATACATTTTGGCAATTTAACGACTCGAGACAATCCAAAACTGGAGTTAAGCCTCGGTCAATGCTAACCCCCTAAAATAAGTGTTTCCAAAAATAAGTGCCTAAACCAGGTTTACGCACTTATTTTAACCGAACCTATTCGCTCATCAATCCCGGCTTACTTTGCGACTTGTCCTCGCGCCTTTAAATCAGCGAGAATTATTTTTGGCGCTTACAAGTCAGTACCATGTATCCCCATATCATAATCATTGTAATGTCATAGCTCTGAACTCTGAGCCATAAGCTAGATGTCATTGCAATCAAGCATTCCCACACTAGCAATCGAAAAAACCATTCCAAAGCTGGTATAACAATCTGTTAGACTAAGCGTAAATCTTAAAAAGAATTAAAATGTCATGCTTGGAACCTTAAGAAAAATGCGCAGCCACTTGGATGAGAATCATCTAGTGCAATATCAGCTACCTGTTGGCGAAGAGTTACTGGATCTAAATCCATTAATTGGTCAACAACTGACGTTAACTCATACCGGTAAAATCCTCTGTTGTAGCTGTGGTAAGAAAACTAAAAAGAGCTACTCACAAGGCCACTGCTATGTGTGCATGCAAAAACTTGCGAGTTGTGACATGTGTATTATGAAGCCAGAAACGTGCCACTACGCTGCGGGCACCTGTCGTGAGCCATCTTGGGGTGAGGCTAACTGCTTCGTACCACACTATGTGTACTTATCAAATACCTCAGGTGTAAAGGTCGGTATTACCCGCCATACCCAGCTACCAACCCGTTGGATAGATCAAGGTGCAACTCAAGGCCTGCCTATTTTTAAAGTAGAAACTCGTCTGTTATCTGGTTTAGTTGAAACCGCCCTAGCCGAAATGATTGCAGACAAGACTAACTGGCGCACTATGCTTAAGGGCAATGCCGATGATCTTGACCTTAAGCAGCAAGCTGAAACGTTAATTCCGCACATTAGCGAACGTTTAAAAGAGATCACTGCAGAGCACGGCGAGTTTGCAGTGTCGAAGCTTGACGAGCAAATTCAAACAATTAACTACCCAGTTAGTGTGTTTCCAACCAAAATCAGCTCTCATAACTTTGATAAAAAACCTGAAGTATCGGGAGTATTACAAGGTATTAAGGGCCAATATCTAATCTTTGATACTGGTGTGATTAATGTGCGTAAATTTGGCTCTTACGAAGTCAGTGTGAGTTATTAACCCTAGCTCACAGCTATAACGTCAAACAAAAATGCCCTCTAAGCAGTAATGCCGATCATTTAGCAGTTTATTGATCGGTTGACCGATCTTTATAAGATGGCAAAATCCGAGTGTTTTTAAAC
>NZ_JBRIMB010000014.1:0-89816 GCF_052977265.1 Shewanella sp. 0m-8
TTTTAAAGTTATCCATAACCACAAATGAAGAGAATACGATGAATGCAATTAGATCATATTTTTACTTAGATTGGTATAACCAGCCATAAGGCTAGGCTAAAGTTTGATTTATAAGCACAAAAAAGCGCGTTAAGTAAACGCGCTTTGGATCAGTACAACTGACTCTGTTGCTATGCAGCTAACTCGGTATCGATGAGTTTATTCCAACCAGGCAGCCAAGCTAACGCTTCCACTTCAGGCTCCATAGTTTCACCAGCATCAATTTTCAGAAAATGACCAAGACGCTTAGCACCTAAGTCTTCAAAGAGAGCCAATAACTGCTCACCTGCGCCGCAGTATGTTTCGTAACTGGAGTCGCCAAGTGCAATTAAGCCAAATTTAAGTTGTGGCAAGTAAGGGGCTTTTGACTGCATCTCATAGAACCAGGGCTGGATATCATCAGGTAAGTCACCTTGTCCAGTTGTTGAACATACTATCAATAGCAGTTCATCTTCTGGTGGTACAAAACCTGATAACTGCTCGGGTTGATGCAGCACAGCATCACGCCCAAGCTCGATTAACGCTTGCTGTAGTGTCTGTGCCACAAACTGCGCGCCACCATAAACTGTTCCAAAAACTAGATTCACTTTTTTCATGTTTTACTTCGCCTAAAAGCTATTTAGTTATATCCTTAACATACTGTATCAATGAATATTGCTGCAAGCTTTGCTGCAATAATAAAAGTTACCTCAAGAAGGACAGGCCGTAATGAAGCATTCTTGTAGACAAAGGCACCGAAAACACCTTCAACGCAGTGCCCATATCCGAAGAATGTGTTACTTCCATTCGGTACAATATCTAAAGTCCAATATGACGCCCCTTAGTCGTCTTAGCGATAACAATCAAAGCGAAGAAATAATCAACAAGTTAACTAAAAGTTCAACTTCATGAGACTGTGCGTATCGAGAGCTTAGTTAATCGTTAACAGGCTCTGGTATCAATTAAGCGATGATGAGTGGCTGCTTGTCATCAGATAAAATATCATCGTGCCAGCCTAAACCTTCAAATAATTGTAACCATTCAGCTTCTAGCTCTGTCTCAATTTGGATCCTCTCCCCTGTTCTAGGGTGATTAAAGCTCAGTTTCTTTGCGATAAGCCATAACCGGTTAATTCCAAAGTGAGAGCGGAAAAACTTATTTTGTTTTCCATCACCATGGGTTGTGTCACCAAGGATCGGGTGACGTAAGTGCGCCATATGACGTCTTAGCTGGTGCTTACGCCCGGTGTGTGGAGAAAGCTGAACTAACGCGAAACGGCTCGTGGCATAACGGCCGGATGAATACGGGATCTCACTATTTAGCAACGGCTGATAACTTGTCACAGCATCTTGCGCAGGCTTGTTAGGATCGACATCTTTATCACCTAGATCATCAAGCTCCTCTTTTAATGCATAATCAAGAGTGCCAGCCTCATGCATATTGCCACGAACAATGGCCAGGTACTCTTTATCGACGCTATGTTCGGCAAATTGCCCACATAGTGCGTTGGCCATTTCACTACTTTTGGCAAACAACAATATTCCCGAAGTTGGCCTATCTAGCCTGTGTACCGGAAATACATGACAGCCAACTTTATCGCGCGTGAGCTGCATGGCAAAAAAACGCTCACGACGAGCAAGATAACTACGGTGAACCAAAAGACCGGCAGGCTTATGAATAGCCACCACATCATCATCTTCATATAACACTTCAATATGAGGGGCGACTTCTTGCTCAACCTCAATATCAAGTTGTTCGTTATCTGCTACTTCTCTTGTCTCTTCACTCATTTTAAATCTCTCTTAACAGCACTATTGTGTTTGACTCAATAGCGCATCTAAATCAGTTAAAATACTAATTAGATTTTGTAACTTAGGCTCACTAGCCCAGACATGTTGTGCCATTGGCGCGATGGCCATCGCTTTTGGTAACGGTATATTATTATCGAGCATATAACGCATTTTGGGTAAAAAAATAAACTGCAACCAGTGCTCAAAGGGCATCACATCGCACGCAAAAGGTGTGGTACTGGCTAATGCCTCTAATGATGGGGCGTGTAAGCTTAATAAATCTTGTTTAGCTAACTCAGCCTCTAAAGCATCCAGTTTCTCGCTTGTTTCAACTTCTATCAAGGTAGCCTCTTTAGTTGATATGAGCTGCATTTAATCGCCATTATTCAGTCCATATTCGATGCCGTTACTTGGTAATCACTCAATAAATGGTCATTTCACACTCTAAACGCTGTCACTTATCGATAGCAACTACATGCCGTTTAGGTTAATACAACTCAGGAAATTTAACGCGCGATGATACCATCTAGCCTGACTTATCCCTATAATATGTGCCAATTAACCTACACTTGAAAACGATATGACAGAAATAACGACCCTCAGCCAATTTTTAAAAACTGCTAACACTCAATTCCAAGTTTATGACATGGGCCGTCGAGTACAACATATCGATATGATGGCATTTCATCAGATTGAAGAGCTTAATTCACCTTACCCATCACCCATTCAAGGTCACGCTCAATTTGCCATCGTATTCTGGGATGCGAGTCAGCAACACTATATTTGGTTTATTAAACTGCCGTTAGATGAACGCGGGCTATTGTCTCCTGCACCACGCACACAGTTTATTAAGATGATTGTCGAAGCGTTAGGCAGAGATCCAACCAAAACGTTAACCGAACAAGAGCAAGAGCAGCTAGCAAATCATCCATTCAATTTTAAGCCAACCCAAGAAAAGCTGGCTGTATTTAACGCATTAGTTAGAAAACAGCTAGGACAAAAAGCGTCACCCCAGTATGAGTTTGCATACCAGTATCTATCGGGGCAACACCCGACAGAAGAATGGCAGAACATTGGCTTACAGGGTATTGCTGATGTCAGTGTTAGAGCCGATGAGCTTGACCATCAAACACATCTAACAAACGGCTTTGATAACTGGGCAACAGAGGTTCAAATTGCCGCATGTCAATGTTTAGAGCACTTGAATATCGATAATGAGCTAGCTCAAAAACTACTCGAAAAGCTGTATAGTGCAGACCAAACTGAAAAAGCTTATTTCCTTAGGGCATTGGCTTCTCAGCCGCAGTTAAGTCAACAAGCCATCGTTCACTTACATGAAACGAACAACTTATCTTTAGACATGCTCATCACCATAGCCGCTCGTAATTGGTCAGCATTAAAAGATGAGCAAACTCTCACTATCTACTTAGAAGCTTTAGCAAAGCAAGAACAGCACTTCTTTAACCAAATTTTTGCTGATATTGTGGCTATTCCATTAATTCGCACTCAGCTACTGGCTCAATTGCGAAATCCTAATCGTAGCGCAGAGCTTGCAGCCGCGATTGGCGGCTTGTTTAAGGTAACGAAAGGATGATGACAGACTTTTTAATCATTGCAGCAGTAATTCTTATTGCAGCTTTTTTTTGGCAACTCAGGCAAATGGCTGAGATTAGTCGTATTTTCGTAAATAAAGAATGCCAAAAACAGAAAGTACAATTACTTGCTATTGCCCAAGAGTCAGCCAAACCGAGTCTAGGGGGCAGCAGTGGTCTCACATGGAAAGTAAAGTATTTGTTTGAGTTTAGCACTGATGGGATTAATCAATACCGTGGCAACTTATGGATGCACGGCAAAAAAATACAAAAAATCCAATGGCCAATTTTCCCTGAACCTGAATGGCATGAAGCGCCAGAGTCGAAAGGTTCTTTAGGTGGTGGTTGTGGTGGCGGGCGCTCTCGTGGCAACTGCAGCTCTGGTGGGTGTAAATAACCCTGCACGTTAGGTTAGCTTTAACGTTAAAGCTGATGTAAATAAACAGAGCCCTATAAAAGAAGTAAAGGCGCGGCCCCAGAGGAGACGCGCCTTTTCTATCATTGTGTAAGCTCATCCTGCTATATGAGTGCTCCCTGCACCATCCATGCGTAACTTTGCTCCTGCATCATCCATGAGTCCTTATCTTCCTTGTATCTTACGATACGCTTCCATTCTTCTTGATAGTCCATTTACCAAGCTTGCTCTATCCTGAGCGTGTCCAACGTCATCCTTGAGAGTCCATTCCATCACTATCCTTAGCGCTCCTACCTTCCTAGGTAGCAAAACCTTCCATCCTGGATTGTTTGGCCGTTCCTTGGTAGTACCAGCAATCAGTCCTTGAAAGCCTCGTCCATGATAGTCATCCATTAAGTGCCGTAGTCTCGACACTCGCTCGTCCGTGAACCTTCCTTAATAAATCATGCTTCCTTGCACATCTAAATAGTAATTCAAAATGTAAGATAAATACGTGACCAAACATTTATTTAACACGCACCTTAACAAACCATTAAACAACCAACCAAGCTAACACATTGTATTTAAATTGTTTATGCTATTTAGATACATTTAAACAGCTTAATTTAGGACTAATTTCTCACGAACCTGTAAGAGATCTCTTACATCAATCGAAGCGAATAATCTGATCTCGCCCAAAATAGAAAGGGCGTACCAATTGGTACGCCCTAGCACAGCTTTATTTTAGCTTTCCCGCTATATATGTGCGATCCTTGCATCATCCTTGGTTAACTTGCTTCCAGCATCTTCCTTGTAAGTCCTTTTATATCCTTGTACTAAACGTACTGAGTCCATTCATTAGCCTATCCTAAGCTAAAATCCTCTTCCTGAGGTTGTCCTATTTGCATCCTGCAAAATCAATCACTTTCTGGTTTCCAGTTTACTCACTCGCTATAGCAATTACTTAACAGTTTTATTAAAAATACAAAGTGGCAACCAAACACTAACAACAAAATAAACCCGAAAAACCTTTAAAAACAACAGCTTGATAACAAATAAAGACTCGTATCTCTATGAGACTTTACTGATATCCCACAATTGCGTGAGAGATCTCTTACAAGAATCCTATCTCAAAGCGAGTTTCTTACTGATTTTTATGAGTTAACGCCCTAAATAGCATTACCCAATCAGCTAAAAAACTGTATAAGGGATACTCAAATGTTGCGGGACGATTTTTTTCAAAAATAAAATGGCCTATCCAAGCAAAGCCATAGCCAATTACAGGTAACAGCCATAACATCCACCATTGACCACTCAATAAGGCATAAATCATCGTTAAGATAACTAGGCTACTACCTACATAATGCAAAGCTCGACAGGTTTGATGCTGATGTTGAGACAAGTAAAAAGGATAAAACTCCCAAAAAGACTCAAAGCGCTTACTCATTGTTCAGCCCTCGATAAAACAGTAGTTCTCCGCTTACTTTTCCAATCGCTGACTGCTCTAGACTTTCAAAGCCATGTGCAGCAAACAAACCAATATGAGATGCCGTGCTGGCAAAAACACCCACGCCATCAAGATGCGGCTGTTCATCACACCAACTTTGAACAGCTTTTACCAGTAAGCTGCCATAGCCTTTGCCTTGCTCGTTATTTGCTATCGCAATAAATTGCAAAATGCCACATTGATTACTCGGCAAATTATCGATTATTTGATTTTCTTTATGAATAAGTGCCTGAGTCGATTGCCAGCCCGTACTTAACAGCATTTTTAAACGCCAATGCCAATAACGCGCCTCACCTAACGGTATTTGCTGAGTCATGATACAAGCAACACCTACCAATCTTTCTCCAGCAAACATACCAATTAGTGCCTGTTCTTGCTGCCAGATCTCATTAAGTTCTTCTCGAATCGCACCTCGAAGTTTTTGTTCGTACTGCGCTTTATCGCCATTAAATAAAGCTTCTAAAAAGAAAGGGTCATCATGATAGGCGTTATATAGAATAGAGGCTGCAATGCGTAAATCTTCAGCGGTTAAGTAAACTGCGCGGCATTCTTCCATGGTTTGATTTTCCATTGTTATTTTCCTTGTTCTCCATCACACAACTCCAATGTAGCAAGCCCTTAGAAAAGTGCAATTAATAATCAATTCCAAAGCGCAATGTCAAAAAATGAGTGACGGTTTTGCCGATAAATCGCTTTATCGTCCATACTGAGATAAAGCGAGAAATCATTAACGCAAGGTAAAATATGTTATGGATACCACCCCACAAGATCTCACCCAGCTCTTTTTACAAATGGGTTTAGAAAGTCATGAAGAAGCCATTGAAAAGTTCATTGCTGAACATGGATTAGCAGCTGACGTACGGCTACATGAAGCGCCGTTTTGGACAGCTTCACAGAAACATTTTTTAGTTGAATCGTTTAATGAAGATGCCCAGTGGACTGAAATAATCGACCAGCTGGACACCCTTTTAAGAAAATAAGCCTATTGCGATCTAAATTTTGCTGTAGGCCATTTCTCCCCAGCCTACTACCGCATTATTACTGATCACCACAGGTGTACATTCATCCTTTGTAGTCTTGCCATCACCATGGGTGCGTTGAGTTCGATAAAAAAGCACGTATACCTCTTTATCTTGCTGAATGTATGCTTCATTAAAATCAGCCGTTCCCATTAGCGTCGTTACTTGGTTCTTAGACATACCAAGAGAGATTTTTGACAAATTGTCGCGGTTTTTATCCTGAACCTTTTCCCATGAACCATTCTCTGATCCGCCATCACCAACGTTGACCACGCAGCCAGTTAGCCCTAAGCTTGCAATCCCAAAAAACACTAAACCTAATAAATTATTTTTCACTTTAACTTCCTGTATTAACATTGTTTTAATTTTATTTAAAAAGCAATTAACATGCCAAACACTAAGTTACTGTTTTAACAATACTTTATTAATTTCATCGTTTTAGCTTCGCTAATAGATTAACGAAAATGCTAACGAGTAAGGAATTTGACGAACCATGAGTCCAATAGAACAAGTACTAGCTGCCGCCAAAAGGCTCGATGATGAAGGCAAAGCCGCAACACTGGCACTCATAAAGACTAAACTCGGCAATAGCATAGCAATGCCTATATTGATCCAAGGGTTGCAACAGTTTAAATCCATGAGTACTGAAGACAAAAAAGCCTTGTCGGCGCTGATATCCACTGCAAAGGTAAGCGATGACAACGCCGCATTAAGTCACTCAGAGCAAGCAAATAAAATCACTCAACTTGAGCAAGATTTTAGCCTGTTAAAAGGTGAGTTCAGTGTTCTAAAACAGCAGTATAGCGAACTAAAGCAGCAACTTAGTGAAGTTAAAACACACCAAAATACCAGTGAAGGAAACAATATCTAATGCATGTGATTGAGTTACGATTTGAATGCTTTGATAACACTACAATCACAGCCGCAGAAAAAGCGATTAATGGCTTACTTGAAGCGTATCGCGCTAATGGGCAAATTTTAGGCCGTGAATTTGCCGTCGCCTTTAACGATGGCGAATTTAAAGTCAGGCTGCTAACGCCAGAGAAAAGTAGCTTATCTAAGCGCTTCAACAGCCCATGGGTTGAAACAGCACTCAGTGAACTGACCGAAGCCAAGCTATTAGCCCCACGAGAGAAGTATATCGGCCAGGACATTAATTCTGAGGTCTCAAGTCAAGAGACTCCTAGCTGGCAGCTGTTATATACCAGTTATGTGCATATGTGCTCACCGCTTCGAAACGGCGATACCCTGCAGCCTATCCCGTTATATCAAATCCCAGCGACAGCCAATGGCGACCATAAACGCCTGATCCGTTGGCAAACTGAATGGCAAGCCTGTGATGAGCTGCAAATGGCTGCTGCAACCAAGGCTGAGTTTGCAGCGCTTGAAGAGTTAACTAGCCACCAAAGTGACCTCTTTAGACGTGGCTGGGATCTACGGGGCAGAGTTGAATACCTAACCCAAATTCCAACTTATTATTACTTGTACCGCGTTGGCGGTGAAAGCCTTGCCGTTGAAAAGCAGCGCCCCTGCCCTAAGTGTGGTAGCAAAGACTGGTTACTCGATGAGCCATTATTAGATATGTTTCATTTTCGCTGCGAGACCTGCCGCATCGTGTCTAATATCTCTTGGGATCACTTATAAAGCTCGATAGCTTTCCTAAAAAAATAGCTTTGCTATAAATTTCCCCATAAAAAAATGGCTCAATTAATATTGAGCCATTTTTCTTTATACAATGAATAAATCGATTACTTGCCGCGTAGATTGCGCCACATTAATTTCATACGCTGCCAAATACCTGGGTGATCGAGCTCTGGCATAGACTCTTCAATCAGCTTTACTGGCGGCGTCACTCTGGGCGTTAATTGCTCAATAAATTCATTCAACGACTTAGCAAGCATAGTACTCTGCGCTTCACCTGGGATCTCAATCCACACACTGCCGTCGGCATTATTCACCGTCAGCATGTTATCAGCTTCATCGAGAACGCCAATAAACCAAGTTTGCTCTTGCTTAAGCTTCTTCTTCATCATTAAGTGACCAATGATATTTTGCTGCAAGTATTCAAAGTCTGTTTGATTCCAAACTTGAATAAGCTCACCAGTGCCCCACTTTGAGTCAAAAAACAGCGGCGCAGAAAAGTGACGGCCATAAAAAGCATTAATTTCAGGGGTCAAGCTAAGCTCTAGTGCTGTTTCAACATTATCAAACTGACCAGGCTCGTCTCTGATCACAGCTTGCCAAAAAACCGCTTCATCGGCATCAGGTTCACTCGTAATGCAGTCAGACTCTTGCTGCTGGGCGTAATATCGAGGCTGCTCACCAAGCTTTTCTACATAGGCTTGTTGATATTTAGATAAAAAAAGATCTAAAGCGGGTAAAGAAGACACTTAAGCCAGTTCCAAAATCAGTTATAATAGGGGTCTATTTTGACATGGAAACCGTATTGATGACACAACATCATGATCCCTATAGTAACGCACCCGAACTTTCAGAATTAACGCTTGGAAAGTCGACAGGTTATCAAGAGCAGTATGATGCATCTTTACTTCAAGGCGTGCCGCGTAAGTTAAACCGTGATGCTATTGGCCTGACTCAAGAATTGCCGTTTCATGGCAGTGATATTTGGACTGGCTATGAGCTTTCCTGGTTAAATGCGAAAGGCAAGCCTATGGTGGCTATTGCTGAGTTTAGTCTCAGTTTTGATAGTAAGAATCTTATCGAGTCTAAATCGTTCAAGCTGTATTTAAACAGCTATAACCAGACTCGATTCGATAGCCTGCAAGCGGTACAAGAGCGCTTAACCCAAGATTTATGCGCCTGCGCCGATGGCGAAGTCACTGTTAAAGTTATCGAGCCGAAACAGTTTAGCCACCAGCGCATTGTAGAGCTACCGGGTACCTGTATCGATGATCTAGATATTGAAGTTGATGACTATAGCTTCAACCCTGACTACTTAGTTGACAGCGTCGATAGTAAAGCGATTGTCGCAGAGACCTTGACATCAAACTTGTTAAAATCAAACTGCCTAATCACTTCACAGCCAGACTGGGGCACAGTGATGATCCGCTATCAAGGGCCAAAGATTGACCGTGAGAAGTTACTTAGATATCTCATCTCATTTAGACAGCATAATGAGTTTCACGAGCAATGTGTTGAGCGAATTTTCGTTGATCTCAAACGTTTCTGCCAATGTGCGAAACTAACCGTTTACGCCCGTTACACTCGCCGTGGTGGTTTAGATATCAATCCGTATCGCAGCGACTTTGAACATCCGGCAGAGAACCAACGTCTAGCCAGACAGTAAGTATCTCGGCTTTAAAAATGCCTGTACAGCATGAGCTGACAGGCATTTTTTACACCCATACCAACCAGTATAATAAAGTGATCTACCTAGAGTGTTTTTTGGCTAACTCATTCAGGCAAAGAGATGGTGGAATGCTTGTTCCCGTATGAAATCAATCAACACAGAAGTAAAAAGCCCCCGTCCCTCAAGCCAGTCCTCTAAGTTCAATGGCTAAATTTAACGTATCCCTAAGCCAGATATTCGCCGGACTTAGCTGCAATTTGTGACTCCATACCATGTAATACTCGATAGGCTCCACATCAAAGGGCAACTCAAATACCTGTAACCCTAACAAGGCTGCATATTCATCAGTATAGGATTTAGAGGCGATAGCTAGTGCATCACTTTTAGAGGCCACTGCCATCATACTTAAAATCGATGATTGCTCACTGTGCATCTGTCTCGCCGGTAAAACATGTTTAGTCAGCAGTTCGGCAACACTTAAGTTATAGCGGCGCATTTTAAAAATAATATGCTTTTCACTAAAATATTGATCCTGGGTCATTGTGCCATTGATCCGTGGGTGATCTTTTCTTGCCACACACACCAATTTATCCTGCATCACCTTCTGACTTTTAAACGATGTCGACTCGGGTAGCCAGATATCCAGTGCTAAGTCGATTTTCTCTAGCTGCAGATCCATCTGCAACTCTTCCTCTATTAACGGCGGTTCACGAAATACAATATTGATTGAAAGGCCATGTAAGACTTGCTCAACCAAGCCTTGCAGAAGTTGTATCGCCGACTCGCTCGCATACACATAAAAGGTACGCTCGCTTGAGTGGGCATCAAATGCTTCAAAACTCGTCGCCACCTGTTCAATCGTTGACATTGCTGGTGCTAATTGTTGATACAGATTCATCGCACTGGCGGTGGGTTTCACTCCTCTTCCCACCCGAATGAACAACGCCTCTCCGACTATTATTTTTAACCGGGCTATGGCGTTACTCACTGAGGACTGCGTCAAGTCGAGCTCCTCTGCAGCCTGGCTAAATGATGACGTTCGATATACGGCAGTAAAAACCCGAAATAGATTAAGATCGAATGCTTTTGCTGTGACATAAGACACTCTCGCTCCCATAAAAGATTAACCCAACATATTACATCCAAGCCTATCGGATCTTGATAGACCGATTCACAGAGCCTAATCACAGGCCCTAATCACAGAGCCGAATCAAACTATGTCATTAACTCAAATCTTCAACATTGCAGGGTGAAAATAAAGTCCAACGCTTTAGTAAACCATGATTAGTCGTCACAAACATAGAGGGCCCACTCATTCATATTATAAATACTAAGTTCTAAGTTAGCGCTAATTATTAATCCTTCCAAGATCAATATACTGGCCTCAATCAAGCAAAAGTCTCGTTACAGCATCACAAGTTAATGCCAGCACAGAGACTTAACACTTTGAACCTATTCAATCTTAAAAGGGTATCCTATGAAACAGACACTACTTGCTATCTCAATCGTCTCTATTTTCTCGTTCAATGCTGCCGCAGCCCAGCACGAACATGATCACATAACAGTGCATTATCAAGGTAAAGATGCGACTAAACACACTATCGCCCACAATCAGGCCGTAGCGGACACCCTTAATTTTACCGATACTCGCGCTTTCGAGCAGTCCTCAAAAAACCTCGTAGCCAAATTTGATAAAGCCACAGCCGACATTCTCAGAGCTGAATTTGCCTTTATCAGCGACAAGACTCCCGACTCAGTGAACCCATCACTCTATCGCCAAGCCCAGCTCAATATGGTACCGAATGGTTTATACAAGGTTAGCGATGGGATCTACCAAGTTCGCGGGACTGATTTATCGAACCTAACCCTTATTCGCAGTGACAATGGCTGGATAGCCTACGATGTCTTGCTAACTAAAGAAGCTGCAAAGGCATCACTTAAATTTGCTTTAGCTAACTTGCCTGAAGACGGCGAGCTTCACGTGGTTGCCATGATTTACTCCCATAGCCATGCCGATCACTTTGGTGGCGCTCGTGGGGTACAAGAGATGTTTCCTAATGTCAAAGTCTACGGCTCAGATAACATCACCAAAGAGATTGTTGATGAAAACGTGCTCGCTGGTAATGCCATGAGCCGCCGAGCCGCTTACCAATATGGTGCAACACTAGGCAAGCATGATCACGGTATTGTTGACGCCGCATTAGGTAAAGGCTTATCAAAAGGTGAGATCACTTATGTGGCACCTGATTACACCTTAAATGGCGAGGGTAAGTGGGAAACACTCACTATTGATGGTCTAGAAATGGTGTTTATGGACGCATCTGGTACTGAGGCTGAATCAGAAATGATCACCTACATTCCATCAAAAAACGCACTTTGGACTGCAGAGCTGACTTACCAAGGAATGCACAATATTTACACCTTGCGTGGCGCGAAAGTACGTGACTCACTCAAATGGTCAAAAGATATTAACGAGATGATTAATGCCTTTGGTAATGATGTTGAGGTGCTGTTTGCCGCTCACTCAGCGCCGGTCTGGGGTAACCAGGAGATCAATGAATTCTTGCGCCTACAACGAGATAACTATGGCTTAGTGCATAACCAAACCTTGAGGTTGGCAAATGATGGCGTAGGCATTCAAGATATTGGCGATGCGATTCAAGATACAATCCCAGAGTCCATCTATAAAACTTGGCACACTAACGGCTATCACGGCACTTATAGCCATAATGCCAAAGCGGTATATAACAAGTATCTAGGCTACTTTGATATGAATCCAGCCAACCTAAATCCGCTGCCAACTCAACAAGAGTCGGCAAAGTTTGTCGAATATATGGGCGGAGCAGATGCTGCGGTTAAACGTGCTAAAAATGACTACGCTCAGGGTGAGTATCGCTTTGTCGCTACGGCACTAAATAAGGTCGTGACCGCCTATCCTGAAAACAATGAAGCGCGACAACTTCTTGCCGATTCTTACGAGCAATTAGGTTATCAGTCTGAAGGCGCAGGGTGGAGAAATATCTATCTTACTGGTGCGCAAGAGCTAAGGGTCGGCATTCAAGCAGGTGCACCTAAGACCGCATCAGCAGATGTCATTAGTGAAATGGATATGCCAACACTGTTCGACTTCCTTGCCGTTAAAATTGACAGTCAGCTCGCCGCAAAGCACGGCTTAGTTAAGATGAATATTATCACCCCAGACACTAAAGACATTCTTTACGTTGAACTTAGCAACGGCAACCTAAGTAACGCCGTTGTCGATAAGGAGCAACAAGCAGATGCCAACCTCATCGTCAACAAAGCGGATGTTAATCGCATTCTACTCGGGCAGGTAACCCTTAAAGCGCTATTAGCAAGCGGTGATGCAAAGCTGACAGGCGATAAAGAAGCCTTTGGCAAAATAGCCAGCAGCATGGTGGAGTTCAATCCTGACTTTGAGATTGTACCGACCCCAGTAAAGTAAGCGGTTAGCTCACTAGCGCAAAGCTCAGTAAGGTAAAGTTCGCTAACAAAAGTGGTTAAACATAAAACGGGGCTATTTGTTGAGGCCCCGCTTTTATTACTCAAAATCCACAAATCACTCTGCTAATATTAATCCGCTAGCATCAATCGGCTAATAGTGACTTTAAGTTAACCTCTGCCGCGTTAATGCTTGCCTGATGGCAGGGGCCAATACTCAGCGCAAAACGATAGTTAGCATCCAAGTGCCCAAGCCAGCAGTGCCAATCTTTAGCAACCGTCATCTGCTGTGGCCGCGCCTTCATTGCGTCTTGCCCATCCCCATGACCTTGAGCTATCGAGAGGCAAATGCTCTGCTTAAGAGGAATGCCCTGTTTAAGGTCAATATTGTGTTTAACTGGAATGTTCTGATTAACAGGAAGATGAGCTGTATCGAGCTCACTTGTAGCAGTCTTTATTGTCGGGCTAATGCTGACTGCTCCATCAAGCTCTAATGACGTTTCAATCAAGGGCGCAAAATCGAAGGCGAAAGATTTCAGCGACAAAGCTAAACCTAAGCCTTTAGCTTTAATGTATGACTCTTTAAGTGCCCATAAGTCGAAAAAGCGCTCGCGCTGTAACGCTGTTGGTAATGCCAACAATGCAGTCTTTTCAGGCTCAGAGAAATAATGACTTAAAATCGAATGAATATTGGTACTACTGCGGCAACGCTCAATATCGACCCCAAACTCAATTGCACCAGTCTGGTTAGCATGCTCAGATCGGAAATTTGATTGAGAATTTGAGTGGGAGTTTGACTGAAAGATCCCCACCAGTAGCCAGTCGCCGCTATGGCTGATATTAAAATGGATCCCGGTTTGTTTAAACTGGGCTGCACTTAGCCTAGGCTTGCCTTTATCACCATACTCAAAACACCATTCATGGGGCTTCAAGCTAGCCTGTTTGGATACTTGTCTAGATAAAAGTGCACGCAGATAGCCTCTCACCATCAAGCCTTGATCTTTAGCTTCTTGCTTGATGTAACGATTAACTTTATCGGCTTCATCTTGCGGTAGCCAAGTCTTAATTAAGGCCGCAGAGTCAGCATCGAGGGTCCCTAACCTTAACGGACAAAAATACAGTTTAATTGAAGTAAATTCAGACAAGACGAGCTCAAATGTAAACTTAGGTAGTAAGGCTATTGTGGCCTGTTTTAATTAAAAACAACAGTCACAAACTAAAATGGCACCACAATAGCCAAAACCACTGAAATCAATCTTTTAACGCATTAACGAAGACTGCACTCTATCGGGAACCACATCGTAACGGCTAAAGCTCATTGAAAACTGCCCCTCTCCTCCTGTCATAGATTTAAGCCTGGTGGAATAATCTGCAACATTTGCCAGTGGCGCTTCCACACTCACCTCGACCATGCCATTAGTTTGCGCCTGTGTACCACACACTATGCCTCTGGATGCGCTAATATCGCCAGTGATATCACCGACCTGATTCTGTTCAACGCAAATCTGCATATCTACAACTGGTTCAAGAATGACTGGCTGCGCCAATGTGACCGCCTCCATAAAAGCCCGCTTGCCCGCCATCACAAATGCGATCTCTTTTGAATCAACGCTATGGTGCTTACCATCTAATATAGTGACCTTAATATCTTGCATTGGGAAACCACCTAAGCCTCCAGCTAACATCGCTTCACGCACCCCTTTCTCTACTGCGGGGATATATTGACTCGGTACAGAACCACCCACCACTTTACTCACAAACTCAAAGCCCGCGCCACGGGATAGAGGCTGAACCAGCAACTCCACTTCACCAAATTGGCCAGAGCCTCCCGATTGCTTCTTATGACGGTAACGATATTTGGCTTCTCCCAAAATCGTTTCGCGATAAGCAACTGCCGGTGTATCGGTATCCATATCAACGTTAAATAAGGTTTGCGCTTTTTCTAGAGCAATTTGAAGATGTAAGTCTCCTTGGCCTTTCAACACCGTTTGCCCCTCAGCGTCACTTCGACTGATCTGTAAACTCGGATCTTCTGCCACTAACTTGTTCAGCACTTCCGATATTTTTTGCTCATCGCCACGTTTTTTGGGTGATACAGCTAAACCAAAAATTGGCAGAGGCAGAACGAGCTCAGCCAAGTGCAACTCATCTTCATCGTGGCTATCATGTAAAACGGTGCCCACCTCTAACTCTTCAACTTTAGCGATTGCACAAATATCCCCAGGGATAGCCTGGCTAACCTCAATATGTTTATCACCTTGTAGCTTCGTCAGGTGAGTCACTTTAAAGGGCTTGCGGCCACGACCAAGAAACAACTTCATCCCTACGTTTATCGTGCCTTGATAGAGACGAAATACGCCCATGCGGCCAAAAAATGGGTCTATCGACACTCTAAATACATGCGCTAATACATGATCGTTGGCTGACTGGCTAACATCAATTGGCTTAGCCTCATTGGCAAAGCCCTTAAAAAATTGCGGCGGGTTTGCCTCTAGCGGACTCGGCATTAATTTAACCAATACCTCAAGTAATGAACTGATCCCAATATCTCTTTCAGCGCTGGTAAAACACACTGGCACTAAATGCCCCATACGTAATGCAGTTTCTAACGGTGCATGCAGTTGCTCTGGTGTTAAAGATTCGCCCTGCTCAAGGTAGAGCTCCATTAATTGCTCATCTTCTTCAAGTACGGTATCGACCAGTTCATCTCTTGCCGATTGCGCCCCAATAAATGCGGTTTCAGTGTGATGGTCGTAATGAAGATAGCAATCAACAACGCCATCACCTGCAGTGTTAGGTAGATTAACGGGTAAGCATCGGTGGCCAAACTGAGTTTGAATACTTTGCAATAACGCCGCCAACCCCGCCTCATTGCCGTCGATATGATTGATCGCAATCAGTACCGCCTTACCTTGACTTCGGGCGGCATCAAAGGCTCTTTTCGTCACAGGTTCAATACCGACTGCCGCATGGATAACCAAGATCACCGACTCTACACCGGGTAACGGCAATAAAGCGCGTCCAAAAAAGTCAGGCAGACCGGGAGTATCGATGAAGTTGATATGGTGAGAGCTGTAATCAAGATTAAGAAAAGAGGGTTCTAAACTGTGACGGTGGGATTTTTCTTGGGCAGTGAAATCAGCATGATTTGTGCCCCTATCGACCCTGCCCTTTAATGTTATCGCTTTAGCGCGAAACAGCAACGCCTCCAATAGCGATGATTTCCCTGAACCTGTGTGTCCGAGCACCGCAAAATTGCGGATTTGCTCAGTCGTAAACGTAGCCATATTGGCCTCCTTTTATCACATTATTAAATCATTCCATATTTCATCAAGACACGTGTTTCACCTTTGTTAATTGCAAGTATAGACCTGTTAAAAAGCTTAATGCTTGACCTAGATCACCCTTTAATCCACCTACTTAATTCACACAACAAAACAACAATCTAACTTACAAGTGTTCGCCGAATCTGGTCGTATCAGCAATTATTAAGTCCCAGGTGATTGTATTGCCTTATCAGCTCAGGTAGTCTGCTCTGCCATTAGCTTGAAATTATCGACGAAATTGTGATGACAGCAGACTTAGAACTGGGGTTCTAGCGCTATTTGACCATGTAGTCCCAACAGATTATTAACGGATACCCGCTAAACTGATGGCAGAAATAAATAGTGCATACATAAAAGAAGTTAACAACAACTCGAATAAGTGTACGCAAGTTGACAACGAAACAAGGCATCGCAATGCCACTACGACTCCTGAGATGCGTCGATTCATTCAAGGATCCGATCTGGGGGTGAGTCAACTCTCAAAAATATTGAATATCAGTGAAGCCACCGTTCGTAAATGGCGCAGACGCGACTCTGTCGAAAATACCCCCAATACACCGCATCACCTCAATACCACGTTAACCCCGCTACAAGAATATGTGGTAGTAGGATTGCGTTATCAATTGAAGATGCCGCTAGACACCTTATTAAAAGCCACGCAGAAATTTATTAACCCTAATGTGTCGCGCTCTGGTTTAGCTCGGTGTTTAAAGCGCTATGGGGTCTCACGGGTCAGTGACATTACTAGCCCTAACGTGCCGATGCGTTACTTTAATCATATTCCGGTCACCCAAGGCAGCGACGTGCAAACCTATACCTTGCATTACGAAACGCTCGCTAAAACCTTAGCTCTTCCGAGCACCGACGGCGACAACGTAGTACAGGTGGTTTCACTCACCATTCCGCCAAAGCTAACACAGCAGCAACCTAGCTCTATTTTACTCGGCATCGATCCCCATAGTGATTGGATCTATCTCGACATATATCAAGATGGCAATACTCAAGCCACCAACCGTTACATGACCTATGTCCTTAAACATGGGCCATTCCATTTACGAAAGTTACTCGTGCGTAACTATCACACTTTTTTACAGCGCTTTCCTGGTGCGACGCCAAATCGCCACACCACAAAAGATAAGCCTAAAACAAACAACAAGACGCCTGATAATCAGGCATCCAGTGGAGACTCATAATGAGCCAGACCTCTAAACCTACACAATCAGCTAAAGCGACTGAGCAAGCACAAGAGTCACAAGCTGATTCACGCTTAAACAAGCGCCTTAAAGATATGCCGATTGCCATCGTTGGCATGGCGAGCATCTTTGCTAACTCTCGTTACTTAAATAAGTTCTGGGATCTTATTAGTGAAAAAATTGATGCTATCACCGAGCTACCATCGACTCACTGGCAACCAGAAGAATATTATGATGCCAATAAGAGTACGCCAGACAAGAGTTACTGTAAGCGTGGTGGCTTCTTACCAGAAGTCGATTTCAACCCAATGGAATTTGGCCTGCCGCCAAATATCCTAGAGCTAACAGATTCTTCACAGCTACTTTCGCTTATCGTGGCGAAAGAAGTCTTGGCCGACGCCAACCTACCTGAAGGTTACGACAGAGATAAGATTGGTATCACCTTAGGTGTCGGCGGCGGTCAAAAAATTAGCCACAGCCTAACAGCGCGCCTGCAGTACCCAGTGCTAAAGAAAGTATTCGCTAGCAGTGGCATCAGTGACACTGACAGCGAAATGCTGATCAAGAAGTTCCAAGACCAATATGTGCATTGGGAAGAGAACTCATTCCCAGGCTCTCTAGGTAATGTAATTGCTGGTCGTATTGCCAACCGATTTGATTTTGGTGGCATGAACTGCGTCGTTGATGCGGCATGTGCAGGCTCACTCGCCGCGATGCGTATGGCGCTCACAGAGCTGACCGAAGGTCGCTCAGAGATGATGATCACAGGTGGTGTCTGTACCGATAACTCACCATCTATGTACATGAGCTTCTCAAAAACCCCCGCCTTTACCACTAATGAAACCATTCAGCCATTTGATATCGACTCTAAAGGCATGATGATTGGTGAAGGTATTGGTATGGTGGCGCTTAAGCGCCTTGAAGATGCCGAGCGTGATGGCGACCGGATCTATTCAGTGATCAAAGGTGTAGGCTCATCATCTGATGGTAAGTTTAAATCTATCTACGCCCCTCGTCCGTCTGGTCAAGCAAAAGCGTTAAACCGCGCTTATGATGACGCAGGTTTTGCACCGCACACACTTGGACTTATCGAAGCCCATGGTACTGGTACGGCAGCAGGCGATGCAGCAGAATTTGCCGGTCTTTGTTCAGTGTTTCGCGACGACAATGACACCAAACAGCACATTGCACTGGGCTCAGTTAAATCTCAAATTGGCCACACTAAATCAACTGCAGGTACTGCGGGGCTTATTAAAGCCGCACTTGCACTGCATCATAAAGTGCTACCGGCAACAATTAACGTTAGCCAGCCAAGTCCAAAGCTTGATATCGAGAACTCGCCGTTTTATCTAAACACTGAAACCCGTCCGTGGTTACCACGTACTGATGGTACGCCGCGCCGTGCGGGTATTAGCTCGTTTGGTTTTGGTGGCACTAACTTCCACTTTGTATTGGAAGAGTACAATAATGAGCATAAACGCGATGATAGTGAGAAGGCTAATTACCGCCAACGCCATGTAGCTCAAAGCTTCTTAGTCAGCGCTAGCGATAAAGCGACATTGATAAAGGAGCTAAACACACTTGCAGCATCAGCAGAGCAAGCTGAATTTAACCTCAAAGATGCTGCTGCAAACTACGCCTTACGTGAGCTTGATACAACTGCGCCACGTCTTGGTTTAGTGGCAAACTCTCGCGAAGAATTAGCCAACCAAATTAAGCAAGCGATTGCAAAACTGTCATCGAGTGATGATGCCGCATGGCAGCTGCCTGGTGGCACGAGCTACCGCACAGCCGCGATTGAAGGTAAAGTCGCCGCATTATTTGCAGGCCAAGGCTCTCAGTATCTGAATATGGGCCGCGAGCTTGCCTGTTACTACCCAGAGATGCGCCAGCAGTTTGTGACTGCCGATAAAGTTTTTGCCGCCAACAACAAAACACCATTGTCGCAAACGCTATATCCAAAGCCTGTATTTAATAAAGACGACTTAACAACCCAAGAAGCGATTCTGACCAATACCGCCAATGCACAAAGTGCTATCGGCGCGATCTCTATGGGTCAGTATGAGCTGTTCACCGCTGCAGGTTTTAATGCCGATATGGTGGCGGGTCATAGTTTTGGTGAGCTAAGCGCCTTATGCGCCGCAGGTGTGATTTCAGCTGATGATTACTACAAGCTGGCTTTTGCTCGTGGTGATGCCATGGCCACTAAAGCTAAAACGAAAGACGGTCAAGATGCTGATTGTGGCGCCATGTTTGCGGTTATCCATAAAGCGGATGATTTAGGTACACTTGAAAACACAATCGCCAAGTTCGACGGCGTAAAAGTCGCTAACTACAACGCCCCAACGCAATCGGTTATAGCCGGCCCAACCGCCACCACAGCGGATGCCGCCAAAGCACTAGGCGAGCTTGGTTATAAAGCGATTAACCTACCCGTATCTGGCGCTTTCCACACCGAACTTGTTGGTCATGCTCAGGCGCCATTTGCCAAAGCGATTGATGCCGCCAAGTTTACTAAAGCGAGCCGTGCGCTTTACTCAAATGCAACTGGCGCACTTTATGACAGCACTGCAGCAAAGATTAAAACCTCGTTTAAGAAACATATGCTTCAATCGGTACGCTTTACCACTCAACTTGATGCTATGTATGAAGCGGGTGCACGCATATTTGTCGAATTTGGCCCAAAAAACATCCTGCAAAAGTTGGTACAAGGCACCCTTGCAGAGCATATGAGCGACATTTGCGCCATCTCAATTAACCCAAGCCCTAAAGGCGATAGCGACCTACAGCTAAAGCAAGCTGCAGTTCAATTAGCGGTTGCCGGTATCAAGCTTGATAATATCGACCCATACCAGGCCGATATCGCAGCGCCAGCGAAAAAGTCACCAATGAGTATTTCGCTGAACGCTGCCAACCATATCAGTAAAGCAACACGGGCTAAAATGGCTAAGTCACTAGAGACGGGCATAGTAACGTCTCAAATCGAACGTGTGATTGAGGAAAAAGTGGTTGAAGTTGAAAAGCTTGTTGAAGTCGAAAAAATTGTAGAAAAAATCGTTGAAGTTGAAAAGATTATTGAGGTTGCAGCCCCAGCGGGTGCAATGCAAGCCAATGCAGTCCAAGCCCGTTCAGTTGTAGATCCAGTTATAGATTCCGGTATAGAGAGCCAATTTGTGTCTAAAAACAGTAAGCCAGCAGCTCATAGCATTAGCCGTGATGCATTAAGTAACTTCTTTGCCGCGCAGCAGCAAACCGCTCAGCTGCATCAGCAGTTCTTGGAGATCCCGCAGCAATACGGCGAGACTTTCACAACCTTGATGACAGAGCAGACTAAACTGGCAAGTTCAGGTGTTGCGATCCCTGAGAGCCTACAGCGCTCTATGGAGCAGTTCCACCAGCTACAAGCGCAAACACTGCAAAGCCATACCCAATTCTTAGAAATGCAAGCGGGTAGCAATATTGCAGCATTGAACCTACTCAATGGCAACCAAGCAACTTATGCGCCTGTCATTCACAATGAAGCTATTCAAAGCCAAGTTGTTACTCAACCTGCGATTGAAGCTCCGGTAAACAGTGCGCCAGTGCAGCCGACTCAAGCTCCACAAGCACAGCCTGCACCTGTAACAGCACCTGCTCCGATTCAGACTACGCCGGTACAATCAGCTCCTGTTCAAACTGCCCCAGTACAAGTTGCTCGTCAAGCAGCGCCAGCTCAAGCTGCTATCGTACCGACTCATACAAGTGCTACAAGCCCAGCTGTCGCTATTAGCGCTGAATCAGCCTTGAGCTCGCAAACAGCCTTGAGCGCTGCAAAAGTGCAAAGCACTATGATGTCTGTGGTTGCCGAGAAGACAGGTTACCCAACTGAAATGCTAGAGCTTGAAATGGATATGGAAGCCGACCTAGGCATTGATTCTATCAAGCGCGTTGAGATTTTAGGTACAGTACAAGACGAGCTACCGGGTCTGCCTGAGCTTAGCCCTGAAGATCTAGCAGAGTGTCGTACCCTTGGCGAGATCGTGGCTTATATGGGCAGTAAACTGCCAGCTGAAGGCTCTGCGCTTTCAACAACTGCCGCCGCGGCGCCTCAAGTAGCTGCTGCACCAGCAGTAAACGGTCTGAGCGCTGAAACAGCCTTGAGCGCGCAAAAAGTACAGGCTACTATGATGTCAGTGGTTGCCGAAAAAACCGGTTACCCAACTGAAATGCTAGAGCTTGAAATGGATATGGAAGCCGACCTAGGCATCGATTCTATCAAGCGCGTTGAAATTCTTGGCACAGTACAAGATGAGCTACCGGGTTTGCCTGAGCTTAGCCCAGAAGATCTTGCTGAGTGTCGTACCCTTGGCGAAATCGTGGCGTACATGAATAGCAAGCTTTCATCAATTCCAGTTACTACTGCTGCGACTGTTACGCTAGTGGCCACAGCAAACGGCCTTTCTGCCGAAAAAGTACAGGCTACTATGATGTCAGTGGTTGCCGAAAAAACCGGTTACCCAACTGAAATGCTAGAGCTTGAAATGGATATGGAAGCCGACCTAGGCATCGATTCTATCAAGCGCGTTGAGATTTTAGGTACAGTACAAGACGAGCTACCGAGTCTGCCTGAGCTTAGCCCAGAAGATCTTGCTGAGTGTCGTACCCTTGGCGAAATCGTGGCGTACATGAATAGCAAGCTTTCATCAATTCCAGTTACTACTGCTGCGACTGTTACGCTAGTGGCCACAGCAAACGGCCTTTCTGCCGAAAAGGTACAGGCTACTATGATGTCAGTGGTTGCCGACAAGACCGGTTACCCAACTGAAATGCTAGAGCTAAGCATGGATATGGAAGCCGATTTAGGTATCGATTCGATTAAGCGCGTTGAAATTCTTGGCACAGTACAAGATGAACTACCGGGTTTGCCTGAACTTAATCCTGAAGATTTAGCAGAGTGTCGCACTCTTGGCGAAATCGTGGCTTATATGGGCAGTAAACTGCCAGCTGAGGGCTCTAGCGCTGCGGCGGTTCTTAATGTTAGTGCCGCTGAAGGCTCTGCGCTTTCATCTACACCAGCTGCAAACGGTCTAAGTGCCGACAAGGTACAGGCTACTATGATGTCTGTAGTTGCCGAGAAAACGGGTTACCCAACTGAAATGCTAGAGCTAAGCATGGATATGGAAGCTGATTTAGGTATCGATTCGATTAAGCGCGTTGAAATTCTTGGCACAGTACAAGATGAGCTACCGGGTCTGCCTGAACTTAATCCTGAAGATCTAGCTGAGTGTCGCACTCTTGGCGAAATCGTGGCTTATATGGGCAGTAAACTGCCAGCTGAGGGCTCTAGCGCTGCGGCGGTTCTTAATGTTAGTGCCGCTGAAGGCTCTGCGCTTTCATCTACACCAGCTGCAAACGGTCTAAGTGCCGACAAGGTACAGGCTACTATGATGTCTGTAGTTGCCGATAAAACCGGTTACCCAACTGAAATGCTTGAGCTAAGCATGGATATGGAAGCTGATTTAGGTATCGATTCGATTAAGCGCGTTGAGATTCTTGGCACAGTACAAGATGAGCTACCGGGTCTGCCTGAACTTAATCCTGAAGATCTAGCAGAGTGTAGAACACTGGGCGAAATCGTGGCTTATATGGGCAGTAAACTGCCAGCTGAAGGCTCTAAGCTCGCTCCAAGTGCAGCTGAGGGCTCTGCTAATACAAGTGCAGCTGAAGGCTCTGTTAAGCCAGCGCCATTGTCTGCAGAACCAAGAGTAGAACTTCCTCCTCATAGCGAGGTAGCGCTAAAAAAGCTTAATGCGGCGGACAAGCTACAAGACTGTTTCGCCGCAGATACAACCCTTGTGATCAATGATGATGGTCATAACGCGGGTGTTCTTGCAGAGAAACTAACAAAACAAGGTCTTAAAGTTGCCGTTGTGCGTCTTGCTGCTGGCCAGCCACAATCGCCACTTTCAAGCGATGTTGCCAGCTTTGAACTTGCCTCAAGCGAAGAATCTGAGCTTGAAACAAGTATTACTGCGGTTATTGCAGAGATTGAAACTCAGGTTGGCACTATTGGTGGCTTTATCCACTTACAACCTGAAGCCAATGCCACTGAGCAAACAGCAGTCAACCTAGATGCGCAAAGCTTTACTCACGTTAGCAATGCGTTCTTGTGGGCAAAACTGTTGCAACCAAAGCTAGTACAAACACCGCTTGTAGATGCAAAAGCTGACGCTCGTCGCTGTTTCATTACCGTCAGTCGTATCGACGGTGGCTTTGGTTACTTAAATACCGATGCATTAAAAGATGCCGAACTTAACCAAGCTGCACTAGCAGGCTTAACTAAAACCTTAAGCCATGAATGGCCACAGGTTTTCTGTCGTGCGCTGGACATTGCAACAGATGTTGATGCAACACACTTTGCTGATGCCATTACTAGTGAACTATTTGATAGCCAAGTTCAGCTGCCAGAAGTAGGGTTAAGCTTAGTTGAAGGCCAAATTAACCGCGTAACACTCATTGCCGGTGAAGCCTGCAATAAAACCGCTCCAGCCGAGCTAAACAGTACAGATAAAATACTGGTGACCGGTGGCGCAAAAGGTGTGACATTTGAATGCGCGCTGTCATTAGCCGCTCGCACTCAATCACACTTTATTTTAGCTGGCCGTAGCGAATTACAAGCATTGCCAAGCTGGGCTGAAGGTAAGCAAACTAGCGAGCTAAAATCTGCGGCGATTGCGCATATTATCTCAACAGGTCAAAAGCCAACGCCAAAGCAAGTTGAAGCGGCTGTTTGGCCAGTACAAAGCAGTATTGAGATCAACGCTGCCCTAACCGCCTTTAGCAACGTTGGCGCTTCAGCTGAATATGTCAGCATGGACGTGACCGACAGCGCGGCAATCACAGCAGCGCTAAAAGGTCGCTCAAGTGAAATCACGGGTCTTATTCACGGCGCGGGCGTGTTAGCTGACAAACACATTCAAGATAAAACCCTTGCTGAGCTTGCACGAGTTTATGGCACTAAGGTCAATGGCCTTAAAGCACTACTTGCTGCACTTGAGCCAAGCAAGATCAAACTGTTAGCTATGTTCTCATCTGCAGCGGGGTTCTACGGTAACACAGGGCAAAGCGATTATGCGATGTCGAACGATATTCTCAATAAGGCGGCATTGCAGTTCACTGCTCGCAACCCTCAAGCTAAAGTCATGAGCTTTAACTGGGGCCCTTGGGATGGCGGTATGGTTAATCCTGCACTGAAGAAGATGTTTACCGACCGTGGTGTGTACGTTATTCCACTTAAAGCGGGCGCTGAATTATTTGCGACTCAGCTATTAGGTGAAACCGGCGTGCAATTGCTAATTGGTACGTCAATGCAAGGCAAAAGCGACACAAAAGCAACTGAGGCTGCTTCTGTAAAAAAGCTTAATGCGGATGAGGTGCTAACAACATCGCATCCGCGTGCTGATGCACAAAATTCACCACTGCAAGCTTTCACCGCAACGCGCCTACTAACCCCAAGTGCGATGGCCTTCATTGAAGATCACCGCATTGGCGGTAACAGTGTGCTGCCAACGGTATGTGCTATCGACTGGATGCGAGAAGTGGCAAGCGACATGCTTGGCGCTCAAGTTAAGGTACTTGATTACAAGCTATTAAAAGGCATTGTATTTGAGACTGATGCGGCGCAAGAGCTAACCCTTGAGCTAACCCCTACAAGCTCTGACCCTGCAACGCTGCAAGCATTGATCAGCTGCAATGGTCGTCCGCAATATAAGGCGACGCTTGTCAGTGACCAAATAAGTAACAAGATCAGTGAGCGCACTAGCAAGCAATTTAACTTAGGTGCCACTCAAGTGATCACCACGGCTAAAGAGCTTTATAGCAACGGGACTCTGTTTCATGGTCCACGCCTGCAGGGCATCGAGTCTGTTGTTCGTTTTGACGAGCAAGGCTTAATCGCAAAGGTTGCCTTACCAGCAGTAAACCTCGCTGATTGTGGCGAGTTTTTACCGCAAAATCATCTGGGTGGTAGCCAGCCTTTTGCCGAAGATCTACTGCTGCAAGCCATGCTCGTTTGGGCACGACTTAAAACCGGATCGGCAAGTCTGCCTTCGGCAATTGGCGAGTTTGTTTCCTACCAGCCTATGGCCTTTGGTGAAACAGGTGTGATTGAGCTTGAAGTGATTAAACACAACACGCGCTCACTTGAAGCCAATGTGATGCTATACCATGACAATGGCGAGTTAAGTGCCATGTTCAAGTCAGCTAAAATCACCATTAGCAAAAGCTTGAACTCAGCGTTTTTGCCTGCTGCGCTAACAAACAAAACGTTAGCAACTGACAGTGAGGCGACATAGTGGAACAAACGCCTAAAGCAAGTGTGATGCCGCTGCGCATCGCACTGATTTTGCTGCCTGCGCCACAAATGAGTGCTGATAACTTATCAGCACTCTTGCCTGAGTTAAGCGCAACTAACATCTTGAGCCAATCGAGTGAATTTGAACTGGTCAAGCTTCTGGTCGATAACGCAACTGAACACTCAAGTGACAGCTTTGATAAGCTGCTAAATACCAGTATTAACGCGATAAATGCCGGTAAATGGGTACAGCTAGCAACTGCTAAGCAATCTCTGTTGATGCTACCGGCCCTTAAAGCTGCCCAGTTGCGCTTGCACCCACATGCAGTGCTAAGTGCGATGCAGCAACTTACTGATATAACTTCAGATATGAGTTCTGGTACCAGAGCTGCGAGTACAACTGAGCGCACCGATACCATTAATGACGTTCTACGCGCGGCTTTTTCCCAGGCAAAACGTGAGCTCAATAGTGACTGTCATATTGAGTCTTACAGCGAGCTCAGCAGCCGCGAACAATTTTCGAAGGTGTATCAACTGATTGAAAAGTTGGCGACTCGCACCCATTACCGAGAAGCAACCAACCAAGGTGTGGCGTTAACCTCCAAACAGGCTAAGAGTCATTTTTGGTTTAGCGGTTTTCATCAAGCGCGGGTTGCAGCAATTAGCTTTACTCATGGCTTAAGCAGTGCCCTTAACTGCACCAGTTATGTGTTAACACAAGGCACAGGCTTTATTGCACCTAAGTCGTTACTGAACGCCAATAGATTGATGTTTATCTTAGCGGGTCACACTCAAACCGAGCTAAAAGCTGAGTTAGATAAGCTAAGTAATGCGTTAAAGCCAATTAGCAGCGCACACGCGCTAGCCTCGAACATGATTACGGATGCTAGCCAACTTGCGCTATTAGGTTTAATGCAAGATAACTTGCAGCACGCCAGCAACTATCTTGAACAGAACCTTGAACAGAACCAGCGACAAAATCAGCAAGCAGCCTATCAAGCGGTGATCCAGGCGAGTTCGATTGATAGCTTACAGCAAGAGCTAAGCGCATTTGATGATGCCTTAGCCAAACAGTTTGAGATCTCGAAAGCACCTGAGCAGCTGCTGCAATATAAAACCCCAGCGGGGAGTTACTTTACCAGTACCCCTTTAGGTTGCACGGAGCAGTCAGGTTTAGCCTTTGTCTACCCAGGCGTTGGTACGGTTTACGCCGATATGCTTAGCGAGCTCCATCAGTACTTTCCAGCGCTTTATGCTCGCCTTGAACGTGAAGGTGACCTTAAGTCGATGTTGCAAGCCGATAGCATCTATCACTTAGATCCTAACGTTGCTCCAGCAATGGATCTTGGCTCGCTGGCCATCGCCGGTGTCGGTAGCAGTTACCTATTAACTCAACTGCTCGTCGATGAGTTTAAGGTTCAGCCTAACTTTGCGCTAGGCTACTCTATGGGTGAAGCCTCTATGTGGGCGAGCCTTGGTGTTTGGACAAAGCCCCATGAATTGATCAGCAAAACTCAAACCGATCCCCTGTTTACTTCAGCGATATCAGGCGAGCTAACGGCAGTCAGACGCGCTTGGCAGCTAAAAGAGCAAGACGCTGATATTGTTTGGAATAGCTTTGTGGTAAGAAGCGAAGCGGCGCCAATTCAGGCCTTACTCGGTCATTACCCTCACGCATACCTAGCCATCATTCAGGGTGATACGTGCGTTATCGCAGGTTGTGAGCAGCAATGCAAAGCGTTACTGGCTGCATTAGGCAAACGTGGCATTGCAGCTAATCGCGTCACGGCAATGCATACTCCACCTGCTATGGAAGAGCATGCTAACGTGACGCGCTTTTACACTGAGCCGCTTAATGATGAACTGCCGTCGGCAATTCAATTTATCAGCGCAGCCAATCTAATTGGCAGCACAGATAAGCCTGTTAATTCACAGCCACTCACCAGTGAAATGCTTGCTCAGTCGATTGCAGACACTTTCTGCCATACCTTAGACTTTACTGCACTTATCCATAGCGCTCAGCGCCAAGGCGCTAAGTTATTTGTTGAGATGGGGGCTGACAGGCAAAACTGTACTCTGATAGATAAAATTGCCAAGCAAGATAGCAAGAGCGCGCAGCAGCCATGCTGCACTGTGCCAATGAATGCCAAAGGCAGCAGCGATGTAACCAGTTTACTTAAAGCGCTCGGGCAATTGATAAGCCATAAAGTGCCGCTATCTTTGCAACCATTTATCGATGGACTTCAACGAGAGCTGGCTCTATGTCAGTTACAAGCTAATCAGGTAGACCAAATTAGCTCTCAAGAAAATCATTTACTTAAAGGGGAAGTCTAATGTCTTTAACAGACAACACTTCTAACCACCCAGTATCAAATAGCTCGGAGCAGCGCACGAGCAAGCAGAGCAAAATTGCCATTATCGGCTTAGCGACACTTTATCCCGACGCCAAGAGTCCTGAAGAGTTTTGGCAGAACTTACTGGATAAACGCGACTCTCGCACCACATTAACGGATGAAAAGCTCGGGGCAAACAGCTGCGACTACCAAGGCGTTCAAGGACAATCAGACCGTTTTTATTGCGATAAAGGCGGCTACATTGACAATTTTAACTTTGATGCCCGTGGCTACAAACTCCCCGAACAAAGCTTACACGGCTTAGATGATAGTTTTCTGTGGGCGCTCGATACCAGTCGCAAAGCCTTACACGATGCAGGGATCAGCCTAGACGATACCAACCTCGCCCGCACAGGTGTGGTGATGGGCGCATTATCATTTCCGACTACCCGTTCAAACGACCTATTTCTGCCGATTTATCACAGTGCAGTTGAAAAGGCGCTACAAGATAAGTTGGGCTGCAAAGGGTTTAAACTCAATCCGACCAATGCCCATAGCCAGCGCGCAGCAAGCGAGAAAAGTCTCTATGCTGCTAACGGCGCAATTGCCCATAACAGCTCAAAATTAGTTGCCGATGCACTCGGTCTTGGCGGCGTACAACTGAGTCTTGATGCCGCCTGCGCAAGCTCTGTTTATTCACTAAAGCTCGCCTGTGACTACTTAAGCACTGGTAAAGCAGACATCATGCTCGCGGGCGCAGTATCGGGTGCCGATCCCTTCTTTATCAACATGGGGTTCTCTATCTTTCACGCCTATCCAGATCATGGTGTGTCAGTACCGTTTGATGCTAGCAGTAAAGGCCTGTTTGCCGGTGAAGGCGCTGGCGTACTGGTACTTAAGCGTCTTGAGGATGCTGAACGTGTTAACGATAAAATTTATGCCGTTGTCAGTGGCGTCGGTTTATCAAACGACGGCAAAGGTCAGTTTGTATTAAGCCCAAATCCAAAAGGTCAGGTAAAAGCATTTGAACGTGCTTACGCCGCCAGCGATATAGCGCCTAAAGATATCGAAGTGATTGAATGTCACGCAACCGGTACGCCACTGGGTGACAAAATTGAGCTGACCTCAATGGAAACCTTCTTTGAAGATAAGCTAGAGGGCAGCGACGCGCCGTTAATAGGCTCAGCTAAATCTAACTTAGGCCACCTGCTTACTGCAGCCGGAATGCCGGGGATCATGAAGATGATCTTCGCCATGAAAGAGGGCTTTTTACCGCCGAGCATCAACATTAGTGATGCCATCTCTTCACCGAAAAAACTGTTTGGAAAACCTACTCTACCTAGCATGGTACAGGGCTGGCCAGATAAACCATCGAATAATCATTTTGGTGTGAGAACCCGTCACGCGGGGGTGTCGGTATTTGGCTTTGGTGGCTGTAATGCGCACCTTTTGCTTGAGTCATATAACGGCAAAGGCACTGTTGTAACACAAGCAGAGCAAGCAATTCAGCCTACTAAGCCCGCTCGTCAAGCTCAGCCGCTAAAAGTGGTTGGCCTTGCCTCGCACTTTGGTCCGCTCAGTAGCATCAATGCGTTAAACAATGCAGTGACCCAAAACGGTAACGGCTTTATCGAGCTACCGAAAAAACGCTGGAAGGGCCTTGAAAAGCACAATGAACTTTTAGCTGAATTTGGCTTAGCATCGGCGCCTAAAGGCGCTTATGTCGATAACTTCGAGTTAGACTTCTTACGCTTTAAACTGCCACCAAATGAAGATGACCGTCTGATTTCACAGCAGCTTATGCTGATGCGTGTCACAGACGAAGCCATTCGTGATGCCAAGCTTAAGCCAGGGCAAAAAGTTGCGGTATTAGTGGCAATGGAAACCGAGCTTGAGCTGCACCAGTTCCGTGGCCGCGTAAATCTGCATACCCAACTGCAAGAAAGCCTTGCCGCTATGGGCGTCGATTTAAGTGATGATGAATACCAAGCACTTGAAGCGATTGCCATGGACAGTGTTCTTGATGCAGCAAAGCTGAATCAGTACACCAGCTTTATTGGTAATATCATGGCGTCACGTGTGGCATCATTATGGGACTTTAATGGCCCAGCCTTTACCATTTCTGCTGCAGAGCAGTCAGTTAGCCGCTGTATCGATGTTGCGCAAAACTTGATCATGGAAGATAACCTCGATGCTGTGGTCATTGCCGCCGTCGATCTATCGGGTAGCTTTGAGCAAGTGATTTTGAAAAATGCCATTGCTCCGGTTGCCCTTGAACCTAACCTTAGCCCAACCTCTACAACGTGGAATGTGGGTGAAGGTGCTGGCGCAGTGGTGTTAGTTAAAGATCAAAGTACATCTGGCAGCTCATATGGCCAAATTGATGCACTTGAATTTGCTAAAACGGCTGAAGCGGCTTTGGTCACCGACAAGTTACTCAGCCAAACCGCTATCGATTTTAATGCGATTAAAGTGATTGAAACTATGGCCGCGCCAGCGAGCCAAATTCAATTAGCGCTGAGTGCTGCTTCACAAGTGACTCATACTGCTGCCGAGCAACGTATTGGTCACTGTTTTGCTGCAGCGGGCATGGCAAGTCTATTACATGGCTTACTAAACTTAAATAAACACCCTCTAAAGCAACACTCTGTAGCCAAAGCAGGTAGCGTTAATTGCGCGCTGATCAATAACATCAGCGAGAATCAACTATCACAGTTATTGATTAGCCAAACGGCCAGCGAGCAACACGCATTAACCGAGCGTTTAAGCAGTGAGCTTAAATCTGATGCTAAACACCAACTAGTTAAGCAAGTCACCTTAGGTGGCCGCGATATCTACCAGCATATTATCGATACGCCGCTTGCAAGCCTTGAAACGATTACGCAAAAGTTGGCGCAGGCGACAGCATCGACCGTGGTAAACAAAGTTAAACCGATTAAGGCAGCTGACTCAGTCGAAACGGCTGACTTAGTAGAGCCACAAATAACAATTGCAGCACAACAGACTGCAAACATTGGCGTCACCGCTCAGGCACCCAAACGTGAATTAGGTACCCCACCAATGACAACGAATACAATAAGCAATACAACAGGCAAGACTCTCGATATTGCCCCTGGCGACCTGGCCAGTTTTCAACAGAATCAACAGTTAACTCTGCAAGCTCACCAAGCATTTTTACAAAGCCGCAATGCGGGTATGAAGGTAGCTGATGCGCTGCTAAAACAGCAGTTAGCTCAAGTGACAGGTCAGGTAGCAGAAGCTGTGACAACACTAGCACCAGCTCAAGTTGCCGCTTTTCAACAATTCGATACACCTGCAGCTGTTGTTGCTCAAGCGGCAGAGGTTGCAGCATTAGTGCCCGATCACGCTAACGTGCCGCCATATTCTCCGCCAGTACCTGCACTTAAGCCATGCATCTGGAGCTACGCTGATTTAGTCGAGTATGCAGAAGGTGATATCGCCAAGGTGTTTGGCAGTGATTACGCTATCATCGATAGTTACTCACGCCGCATACGCCTACCAACCACAGACTACCTACTGGTATCACGTGTAACCAAACTCAATGCGACTATGAATGAGTTTAAGCCGTGTTCAATGACCACCGAGTACGACATCCCAGTTGATGCTCCGTATCTTGTAGATGGCCAAATTCCGTGGGCAGTCGCGGTTGAATCAGGTCAGTGCGACTTGATGCTAATTAGCTACTTAGGCATCGACTTTGAGAACAAGGGCCAGCGCGTTTATCGTTTACTTGATTGCACCCTCACCTTCTTAGGCGATCTGCCTCGTGGCGGCGACACACTGCGTTACGACATTAAGATCAACAACTATGCTCGCAATGGCGACACCTTGCTGTTTTTCTTCTCATACGAGTGTTTTGTTGGCGACAAGATGATTTTGAAGATGGACGGCGGCTGCGCTGGCTTCTTTACCGACGAAGAGCTTGCTGACGGTAAAGGGGTGATTCGCACCGAAGATGAGATAAAAGCCCGCAGTCTTGTGGTTAAGCAACGCTTTAATCCGTTATTAGATTGCCCTAAAACGCAATTTAATTATGGCGAAATACATAAGCTGTTAACTGCGGATATTGAAGGCTGTTTTGGCCCAACTCATCAAGGCGCTCATCAACCATCACTGTGTTTTGCTTCTGAAAAGTTTTTGATGATAGAACAAGTCAGCAAGATTGATCGCACTGGCGGCACTTGGGGGCTTGGCTTAATCGAAGGTCATAAACAACTGGAAGCTGACCACTGGTATTTCCCGTGTCACTTTAAGGGCGATCAGGTGATGGCAGGCTCGCTCATGGCCGAAGGTTGTGGTCAATTGCTGCAGTTCTATATGCTGCACCTTGGTATGCACACCCAAACTAAAAATGGTCGTTTCCAACCATTAGAGAACGCCTCACAGCAAGTTCGCTGCCGCGGCCAAGTGCTGCCGCAATCTGGCGAATTAACTTACCGTATGGAAGTGACTGAAATAGGCTTTAGCCCTCGCCCTTATGCAAAAGCTAACATCGATATCTTGCTCAACGGCAAAGCGGTGGTAGATTTCCAAAATCTAGGTGTGATGATCCGCGAGGAAGATGAGTGCACTCGTTACCCAACTTTTGCTAACGTCACTGCTATTGAAAACACTCAAGCGCCTGCGGCTAGTAAAGAGTCTGAGCCTTCAGCGTCTCTTAACAAAAAGTCATACCAGCCTGCATCAGCAAACGCTCCGTTAATGGCGCAAATTCCTGATCTGAGCAAAGAGCCAAACAAGGGCGTGATTCCTATCTCGCACGTTGAAGCGCCCATTACCCCAGATTACTCGAATCGTGTACCCGATACCGTGCCGTTCACGCCGTATCACATGTTTGAGTTCGCCACAGGTAACATCGAAAACTGTTTCGGGCCTGAGTTCTCAATCTATCGCGGTATGATCCCGCCACGTACGCCATGTGGCGACCTGCAGGTCACCACTCGCGTCATTGAAGTTAACGGCAAGCGCGGCGAATTTAAAAAACCATCATCGTGTATCGCTGAGTATGAAGTACCTGCTGATGCATGGTATTTCGACAAAAATAGTCACCAGGCTGTAATGCCTTACTCTATTTTAATGGAAATATCACTGCAGCCTAACGGCTTTATCTCAGGTTACATGGGCACAACCCTTGGTTTTCCGGGCCTTGAGCTATTCTTCCGTAACTTAGACGGCAGCGGTGAGCTACTGCGTGATGTTGATTTGCGCGGCAAAACCATTCGTAACGACTCACGTTTGTTATCAACGGTGATGGCGGGCACAAACATCATTCAGAGCTTTAGCTTTGAGCTCAGCGTTGATAATGAGCCTTTCTATCGCGGTACTGCGGTATTTGGATATTTTAAAGGTGACGCCCTTAAAGATCAGTTAGGTCTAGATAACGGTAAAGTCACTCAACCTTGGCATGTGGCTAACGGCGTTGCAGCAAGTGATAAGATCAACCTGCTCGACAAAGGCTGTCGTCACTTTAACCCACCTGTAGGCAAGCCTCATTATCGCCTTGCAGGCGGACAGCTTAACTTTATCGACAGCGTTGAAATTGTCGATAATGGTGGCACCGAAGGCTTAGGTTATCTCTACGCTGAGCGCACTATCGATCCAAGTGATTGGTTCTTCCAATTCCACTTCCACCAAGATCCAGTCATGCCTGGCTCGTTAGGTGTCGAAGCGATTATCGAAACCATGCAGACATATGCTATTAGTAAAGACTTAGGCGCTGGCTTTAAAAACCCTAAGTTTGGCCAGATTTTATCGAACATCAAGTGGAAGTATCGCGGTCAGATCAATCCGCTCAACAAACAGATGTCGATGGATGTGAGTATCACCTCGGTTAAAGATGAAAATGGTAAGAAGGTGATCACCGGTAATGCCAGCTTAAGTAAAGATGGATTGCGTATTTACGAAGTGTTTGATATAGCCATCTGCATCGAAGAATCTCTATAAACCGGAGTGAGTGACTGGCTATTTTACTCAATTTCTGTGTCAAAAGTGCTCACCTATATTCATAGGCTGCGCGCTTTTTTCTGGAAATTGAGCAAAAGTATCTGCGTCCTAACTCGATTTATATAATGAATGATTTAATAGCAACTAGCTGCGTTCTAAACCATTAAAAAGTAAATGAATTAGATTGAAAATTTAGTTAAAAGAATAGCTAAGAGCCGCAAGCTCGATATAAATGATTAAGGGTCTTACAAATAATGAATCCTACTACAACAAGTGAAATGCTTTCTCCATGGCCATGGGCTGTGACAGAGTCAAATATTAGCTTTGACGTGCAAGTGATGGAGCAACAACTTAAAGATTTTCGCCGTGGCTGCTATGTGGTAAACCACAGCGAACATGGCTTTGGTATCGCGCAATCAGCAAATATCGTCACTGAACAAGCCGCTAACAGCACAGATTTACCAGTGAGTGCTTTTACCCCAGCTTTGGGTACGGAAAGCCTTGGCGACAGTAATTTCCGCCGTGTTCATGGTGTGAAATATGCCTATTACGCTGGCGCAATGGCGAACGGTATTTCATCAGAAGAGCTCGTTATTGCACTGGGTCAGGCCGGTATTTTGTGCTCATTTGGCGCCGCGGGTCTTATCCCAAGCCGTGTAGAAGCCGCGATTAATCGCATTCAGGCGGCGCTGCCAAATGGCCCATACATGTTTAATCTTATCCATAGCCCAAGTGAGCCAGCGTTAGAGCGTGGCAGCGTGGAATTATTTTTAAAGCATAAAGTACGTACCGTTGAGGCGTCGGCTTTCTTAGGCTTAACACCGCAAATTGTTTATTACCGCGCCGCGGGTTTAAGCCGTGATGCACAGGGTAAAATTGTTGTCGCCAACAAGGTGATAGCCAAGGTGAGCCGCACCGAAGTGGCTGAAAAGTTCATGATGCCTGCCCCAGCCAAAATGCTGCAAAAACTGGTTGATGACGGCTCTATCACAGCCGAGCAGATGGAACTGGCACAACTTGTGCCGATGGCGGATGACGTAACTGCAGAAGCAGACTCGGGCGGACACACTGATAACCGCCCATTAGTAACGCTTCTACCTACGATTTTGGCCCTAAAAGAAGAGATCCAAACCAAGTACCAGTACGACACACCGATTCGTGTCGGTTGCGGCGGTGGTGTTGGCACTCCCGATGCGGCGCTAGCGACATTTAATATGGGCGCCGCGTATATTGTGACAGGCTCAATTAACCAGGCTTGTGTTGAAGCGGGCGCCAGTGAGCATACCCGTAAACTACTTGCCACCACCGAGATGGCCGATGTCACCATGGCTCCTGCTGCTGATATGTTCGAAATGGGCGTAAAACTGCAAGTGGTGAAGCGTGGTACCTTATTCCCGATGCGCGCGAATAAGCTTTACGAGATCTACACTCGTTATGACGCTATTGAAGCTATCCCTGCTGATGAGCGTGAAAAACTCGAGAAACAGGTGTTCCGCTCAAGCTTAGATGAGATCTGGGCGGGTACCGTTGCCCACTTTAATGAACGCGACCCAAAACAGATTGAGCGTGCAGAAGGTAATCCAAAACGTAAAATGGCATTGATTTTCCGCTGGTACTTGGGGCTTTCAAGCCGCTGGTCAAATTCAGGCGAAGTTGGCCGCGAGATGGATTATCAGATTTGGGCAGGTCCAGCACTAGGTGCTTTCAACCAGTGGGCTAAAGGTAGCTACTTAGATAACTACCAAGAGCGTAACGCAGTCGATTTGGCTAAGCATCTTATGTATGGCGCAGCTTATCTTAACCGCGTCAACTCACTAACGGCCCAAGGCGTTAAGCTTCCAGCTCAGTTACTGCGCTGGAAGCCGACTCAAAGAATGGCATAAGCCCAGCCTTTAGATAAAACGACCTTAAAAAGCCACTAACTTCTGTTGGTGGCTTTTGCTTTATATGCACGCTTTGCGCTTCTTTACCTCATCAATTACCCGTCAGCTATACAGCTTCAATCTATAGTCAAACTCTACATTTCAATTCTACATTTCAATTCTATATTTCAATTCCACATATAGAATCACCTTTAAAATCGACAGATAAATGCCACAGCTCTTACTCGCTTGCATCCATAACGGCAAAGTAAGCAGACCTGTTTTAAAAAGTTGGCTCCACACCATTTAATAAGCTTTACTTAAGTAATGCTCTGTTTTAAAAGGTTTCTAACTATCGTTAAATTAAAACCCCAAACCTTTAATCAACTACAGCTACGGATTTCGGTTGCGATATTTGTATTATTCGCCAGTGCGGTGTTTGCGTTTAGAGTTTGGGTACAGATCCCTCTTGTTGAAAAGTCACTATTAAAAGTCTCAGAACAAGAGCTCATCGCGCTAGACTTTGCCTTTAAGCAGATGATTAAACCACTGCATACCCTTAATTATGATTACGCTGTTTGGGACAGAACTTACAGCTACATGAAATCAAAAAGTGCTACTGCCAAGCAGTTTTATGAGCAGCATGAATACCCTGATGACACCTTTAAAAGTTTAGAAGTGGATGGCGTCTTTATTTTTAACAACGCTAATAGGTTGGTTTTCTCTAAAGGGTTCAATCACAGCAGTGATCAGTCTCTTGAGTTTGGGTTTACCAATTTCACCCTATACCCACAAAACAAAGCGCTGTCTCCACAGCAAAAACAGGCCCTGCCGCCAATCGATGAGCCCATAAGCAGCCCTGAAGATGTACCATCAAAAACCGGGGTTATCTCGACAAAGTATGGGCCTGCACTGTTTAGCTCAACCTCGATTTTACAATCCAACCGCAGCGGCCCAGCTTTAGGCTATTTAGTGTTTATCAGACTCATAGATAAAGAGTTTATCAGCGAGCTATCTCAATATACCTCAGCAGGTGTAGAGATGAGCTTATTGAGTGCACAAGACAATGCTACATCTATGTTTAATTTAGGCTCACACAGAGTACTCAATAACCTCTCGCCAACATCAGAGCGCATTGTTCGCAATATCGATGGTAAACCGCTGTTCAAACTCATCCTTAAGCACACCAATACCATGCCGCCTCCCGTTTTAACCGTTGGCGTATTTGTCTTACTTGCAGAAATGACCACCCTACTGCTTTTGGCCTATTTGTTATATTCCTATTTCTTAGTGCGCCCGGTACAAAAACTGGCAAATGATATCGAAGAGATGGAAAGAAGCAGAGAGATAAAAAGGTTGCGGTACCGCTACCCCATCACAGAGCTCGTCAATGTCGCGACCCATTTCAACGCCCTTATGGGCACGATTCAAGAACAAACTCAACTGCTCAATGAGCAAGTCTACATCGATAATTTAACCAAGATCCCCAATCGCCGCGCGTTTGAGCAACGGCTTGACACCTATTGCCAGCTGCTTGCAAGACAACAGATAGGTTTTACGCTGATCATTGCCGATGTTGACCACTTTAAGGAGTATAACGACACCCTTGGTCATTTAGCTGGAGATGATGCCTTGAGTAAAGTCGCGCAAACCCTTACACAGCAATTTTACCGTGCTGAAGATATCTGTGCTCGATTTGGTGGAGAAGAATTTATTATGCTGTTTAGGGATATTCCCGATCAAGCATTACAAGGTAAACTAGAGGCGATACTCAACGCGTTTAAAGAGATGGCATTGCCTCATCCTTGTAGCCAAACAGCCCCATTTGTCACCATCAGTCTTGGGGTTTGCAAGGTCATTGCAGTTGAAGGTTTTGAGTTTAAAAACGACGTGCACATTATTGCTCACCAAGCCGCGTTACTTGCAGATAAAGCCTTATATCAAGCCAAAAAAGCAGGTCGTAATCAATATAAACAGATCACAATATCAGTCGATGTGATTGAAGCATTAGAGACCAATCACGCAAGCGACGAATAAGGTTATAAGGTTATAAGGTTATAAGGTTATATAAGTCAGTTACTCAACCCACACTCCCCTGTCACAGACGCAATCACTATCCGTTATCCACGAGCGTTCAAATCGAACTGGCCACTTCACGGTTGTTATATTCAACAATCAACGATGGCGAATTATTAGCAATGGATCAAATAAAATACACCATTAAGAATGTAAACTTGTGTCTAAATTTAAACTCCCATATATGAAGAGTATCAATGAAGCCTAATGCAAAAGGATTTACACTGATAGAGTTGGTCGTAGTGATTATCATCCTAGGTGTGTTAGCCGTTATAGCGCTCCCTAAGTTTATCAATTTGCAAGACGATGCCAGAACCGCTGCAATGGCAGGCCAGTTTGGCGCTTTTAAAAGTGCTGTTGCACTTTATCACAGCGGCTGGGTAACTGCTGGCGATACGGGGGCCGTCGATAAACTGCCGAGTTTTGGCGAGGGTAATGTGTCATCAACTCCAACAGGTTTCCCTTACTCTACCTCTGGAACCGATACCGAAGTATTTACAGCCTGTAAAGAGGTTTGGCATGGCATTACCTCAACAGACTTCACTATTGCCCATGTAACTGATGCTGATTTAATGACTGCAGATGTCGATATTGCATACACCTATGGCGCAGACAGGTGCATCTATCGTGATCTATTCTTTATTCAACGCGGCGAAACAACACAAGTAATGGAGTATTACTTCAATACTGGCGTGGTTACCGTAAAAGACGCTTTTTATCATTCTGACGGGAGCTCTAGCAGTACTGCTAGGCCGTAATCACTTTCAGCCCTTCATAACGGCCAGTAATCGACAACACTCAGTAAAAAACTCCCGATAAGACTCCTCAACAAAGAGCTTTATCGGAAGTCATGCTTACCATATGGCAAGTCGCTACTCGTTAACCTGCTTTGCTAAGGGCGTTATTTGCAATTGATGAATAATCTCACCGGGTAACAAAGGGGTACTTTGTTGGCTCACATATTCGTCAAAACCTGCACGATAGAAATCGGATAACGGATGCCCAGATTGCCCACCTGGAATTGTCATAATCCCATTTCCCTCATCACCCGCCTGTACGATAAAGCGCTGCGACGCACCAAATGACGCCCCTTGCACTGCTGGCATAAAGCTGTCGCCAAAGCCTGCAACTACCGGCATATCGAGCAATGCGCTTAGACTTGGGATCTGTTTAGAAAACGGATGCTGGATCTTCAGCTGGTTTACCTTTCCCCAGGCTAAGTCAGCCATATCGCCGCTATTACTGTCACTGTCACTATGTTTAGCCAGAAGCTTCGCCTTACTCTGCAAATACATATCCGTTATGTATGATGACCAATCATCTTGTTCCTGAGGTAACCAGCTTTGCGCTTGGGAATGAATTAGCTGCCACATACCTGGCTCTAAATAACGTTTAATCGGCGATAAACTCAGGTCATATTTAGCCAGTTCTGTTTCCAATGGCGCAAAAGTGCTATCAATTAATTGGCTACGAAAATTACGCACTAAGCTATAACCCACAGAGTCAGCGCAGGCACAAGCCTGCCATGATTTCAAATAAGCAATATCTTCAGCAAAACGCTCAGGTTGCAAAGTGAGTTCATTGAGTAACAACTGATGCCAGTCTTGCAAAAATCGCGCTTGATTATCGAGCTGTAGCTGATAAAAGTCCTGCACAGAAAAATCTTCAGTCTCAAATAATCGGTCTCGTATTTGCGTGCTGCGAGCCCCAAGAGCATAACCACCGTCACCAAGACGTTGATGTTCTTGAACAGATACGACTCGAGAGTTACCTGTCCATAATCGGTTATTTTTAGGGTTGATCAGCTGTGGCAATGCAACACTCTCTTGTAACCAATTCAGGTTCTGAAAAGCTGAAGTTGCGATTGCGACATTACTTGGGTTAGTCCTTGATGGGAACGCCCCGGTTGGTTTCCAGGCCGCGCTCCCAGCGTTATCCACCAGCAACATATTTTGTACTGGGATCCCCATGTTATTGGCCACCTCAATACCTTGTTCAACGCTGTTAATACCGTCTAACTCAATTAGATCCATGTCTACCGCATAGTCGCTATGACCCACCCATGATAATGCGTACCTTTGGTCACCCATCTCTTGAACTGGACCATAAGGCGAGATTTGAACGGTGTAACTCACCTCTGAATCGGGTAAAGCAATTATTTCATTTTCCAGATAGATAGGCGTTTGCTCATCAATCGCCACCCAATCGGCAGTGTCGATATAGGCGTTAGTAAAGCCCCATGCCACCTTACCATTACTGCCAACGACAATAGCGGGAGCCCCCGGCAATGATACGCCGGTCACTTGCACATTTTCGCCGGCTTTTTGATAGTTCAGCTGGGCGCGATACCAGATGATGGGCACAGCAAAAGACAGGTGCATGTCATCAGAGAGCATAGCGTTGCCGTTCGCGGTCAACTCACCTGTCACCGCCCAGTTATTACTGCCAATATCCAATGGCTCGGCAATTTCTATATGCTTGGCTTGAGTGAGTAGCTTTTTAGCTAGCGTAGGGACGGGTATGTCAGCTAGTGCAAATTGACTGCCATCTAGCGCCGCTTGATATTGGCTAGGCTGAATGAGAAAATCCACCATATCACGACCAAAAAGTACCTGAATTTGAGTTAAGGCTAAATCACGCTTAATCGTGTTGCCTTGTAAATCCAGATACATGCTGTAAATAACCAGCAAGCTGTCGGCTGGCACCCAAAATCTCGGCGTTGCGCCCGTCACTATGTATTCGAATGATTCAAGAGATTGCGCAGCAAGTGCATCGTTCACCCCCTGAGCATATGTGGTCAGTACGTTTAAGTGCTCAGCATCCAAGTTGCTAATAATCAGCTCGGCGCGTTTACGCAGTTGATGAAAACGACGACGCTTATCTAAATCTAATGCTTTTTCGCCGAAGATCTCCGCTAGCTCACCGGCAGAGTTTCTTCGCAGCAGATCCATTTGAAAGAACCTATCTTGCCCATGAGCGTAGCCTAAGCCATAGGCTGCATCTTGTCGGTCACTGGCATGAACAACTGCGGTGCCAAGCCTATCGCGCCCAAGAGTCACAGTTTGCTTAACGCTATCACTGGTCACACTTTTATCGAGTGCGGGTAAGCTCAAAGATAACGAGAGGTACACACCCCCCAAGGCGGCTACGGCAGCTGACGAGGTGCCAATAAGTGCTATTTTTATTATTTTATGCATTTAGCTATTCCCTGCGCTATATTCCCTGCGCGATTAAAGTAAGCTTTTTCCTATCATAAACGCCGTTACAAAAATGTTAAACAAGCATTTGAATTTTATCCACACCGATAACCAAAGCAGCACGTCTTACTCATTTACCCCGATGAAGGTAATTTATGGCAAAATAGCCTCGCCCCTTTAGATGCTATTAGTAGAAATTAATATGGCTAAACCCAATAAAAAAGGTCCAACACAAACAGTCGAAATCTTTTGCGCAAAATGTAAAGCTCAACTGTTTAAGTATCGAAAAGGCGGAAAAGGGACGCTGGTAAAATGTTTCAAAGAACGCATCGTCGAGGACTTCACTCAAACGCCTTGCCAATGCCCTAATTGCGAGCAGCTATTCGCTCGAGATACACTTATCCGCGGTGCGCCTGCATTTAAAATGATTGGCGGCAAGGTCACGATGAAATAAGCAAAGTGGCAGTTCATCAAGCAAAAAGTTAAATATCAGAATTAATCAATTCGCGCCCAACTTCAAACATACTGTTATAATGGTTTGCAGCAACACCGTTATCGGCGAAATTCATCGCCATAACCGCTAACCATATTGATATCTATCAGACACCTAATTGAGACTCGCATGCCGTTTTCTAAGCTTGGATTAAGCACTCCCATCGTTAAAGCCGTTACTGAGCAAGGCTACACTAGCCCGACTCCGATTCAAGCTAAGACTATTCCCGTTATTTTAAGTCAGCGTAACCTGATTGCGGCTGCGCAAACTGGTACCGGTAAAACGGCCAGCTTTGTACTGCCAATCTTAGAGATGCTAAGCCCAGCCGAGACTCAACGTAAAAAGCGTATTCGTGCGCTGATTTTAACCCCAACCCGTGAGCTTGCGGTGCAGGTTGAAGACAACATTAGCCAATATGGTAAGCACCTAAATCTAACCTCAATGGCCATGTACGGTGGCGTTGACTCAAAGCCGCAACGTCAGGGCTTAATTGATGGTGTCGATATCTTGGTTGCCACGCCGGGTCGCCTACTCGATATGTACACCCAACGTGCTATTCATTTCGATGAACTAGAAATTTTAGTGCTTGATGAAGCCGACAGAATGCTTGATATGGGCTTTATTGAAGACATCAATAAGATCATCGAAAAGCTGCCTGTAGATAGACAAACGCTGCTATTTTCAGCAACCCTATCTAGACAAGTCAAAGAGCTGGCAAGAGCGACGATTGTAAGACCTATCGAAATTTCTGTCACTCATAACACTGACAACAAGCCTAAAATTGAACAGTGGTTAGTTACCGTTGATAAAGACAAAAAATCTGCGCTACTAAGCCATTTAATTCAAGAGAATAACTGGCAACAGGCGCTTATTTTTATCGAAACTAAGCAAGGTGCCGCTAAGCTTGTTAGCCAACTTGAAAAACGTGGCATTGTTGCAGAATGTATTCATGGCGGCCGTAGCCAGGAGATCCGTGAGCAAATCCTTGCAGACTTTAAATCCGGCAAAATTGGTTTATTAATCGCAACAGGAATTGCGGCACGTGGATTAGATATCGATGAGCTGCCACTGGTGATTAACTACGACCTGCCTTACCCTGCTGATGATTATATTCACCGTATTGGTCGTACCGGACGAGCTGGCGCCAGTGGTCAAGCCGTTGCGTTAGTCTCAAAAGATGACTTTAAGAATTTATGTATGATTGAAAGCCGTTTAGGCCATTTGATTGAGCGTAGAGAAATTGAAGGCTTTGCGCCAAGAAAAGAAGTTCCGATTTCAATTTTAAATTTTAAACCTAAGAGCAAACAACTTGCTGTTGGTGATAAAGCGCCGCGTAAAGAGGCTAATTCTAAAGATGTTAGCTCTAAAGGCGCTAGATCGAAAGATGCGAGGCATTCAGACACTAAGCCAAGCCATAACGATAAAGCAGACCAAAACAAGAGTAATAAACTACCGCCAAACCCTTGGAATTTATAGACTACTTCTGCCAGTACTTCTGCCAGCACTCCTGTCAGTATTATTAGCTCAATACAACTGAAGTTATCGGTTTAGCAGTAAGCATACAAGCAAAAAGGGTTTAGCAGCAGCTAAGCCCTTTTTTAATATCAGCTAATACTTATTAAAAATAGTACTCATAAACAATTTCATTTTAAACAAGAGTACTCAGGCATAGTAATACTTATACGTAATAATACTCAGCCATAGTAAAACGCTATCAAGCCTCCTAGCTATCAGCCTGCGCACTATGCCAAAAACCCATACTGTACTACTCGTACTAACAAACCATACTGTCCCGCCCGAGCTATAAACCTCATGCTATTAAACTCATGCTATAAACACTGTGCCCAACAACCATTTGTTAACCACTGCAACTATTTGTTAACCTAGTGAACTATATAATGTTTAACCGGTTCCCCTAGGAGCATCATGCTTGCATTTATGCAGAAGAACACTTCAAGACCACGCCTGCTTATCGCCGCCATCGTATTAACCGGCTTACTGGCTATCAGTGTTTTTTTTGCCATTAAGGATCGGCAATCGCCTCAATTAGCACCGGGCTCAATTTTGATATTACCCGTTAGTGTTGAGTTAAATGCTCTTGAATTAGATAGCCTTGAGTTAGCTAGCCCTGAGTTAGAGAGTGATAACAATGACTGGCAAGCCTATGCACAAATGGAGCAAGTGATATTAGCCCTTGGCACCTCAGCTCAGTATCCGGTGCTCCAGGTTGAAGATGTAATATCGATGCTGTCACAAGCGGAAAGCTATATTCAAGACCCAGAACCTATCGATCTTAATCGGCTTTTTACTCTTTCAGGTAGCAGCTTGATTGTCGAAAGCTCGCTGTCATTGGAAGCAAAGCAGTATCGACTTCAATACCGTTTTTTGAGCGCTAAAAAAGTGATTACAGGCTCAATCAAAGGCGCTTCAATCTCTGCTGTCCAAAAAGAACTCGCTGAACGTATACAAGACTTTGCAGGACAGCCTTTTAGCCAGAATGCACAGCGCCAGCAAGCTTGGTTTAGCAACCCCCAACTCATCAATGCGCTAGAACAGATCCAATACGCACAACTTGACGATGCACAATCGAGCCTTAATGAGCTGTTAGCACAATCTCCTAATAATCTTATTGCCATAAGGCGACTGGCCGAACTAATCATGGCTCAAAGTGAAGAGCTAGATGATAAGGGGGCACAAGAAAAATTAGCTATAAGCAAGCAGTGGCTTGATCGTGGGATCAGCGCTGCCAATGACACCAACAATCAACGCCAGCTGGCGCGATTAAAGTTCGCATTAGCACAAAACAAGCTTAAAAATGGTGAGCTTGAACTGGCAATTAGTGAGCTTTCACAAGCAAGAATATTAGCCGCCAATACCCAGGATTGGCTATATTTAGGCTATATTTCTAACTGGTCTGGACATATTTATCAGCGACTAAATCGCTATAAAAATGCCAATGCACAATATCAGCTTTCATTCGATTACCAGCAAAAAGTAGGTTACCCAGCAGGCCAAGTTGCAGCACTTAACAACTTAGCTAAGCTGCAGATGTTGCAGCACAATTATAGCCTCGCCTATAAAGCGATAAAGCAATCCGTAGCCATAGTGACCCAAAGAGATTTGAGTCAGCTTCGCGAGCCAACATTTACACTATTAGCGCAAATAGAAGATAAGCTTTAACTTTAGCGCAAATAGAAGATAAGCTTTAACTTTAGCGCCGTTTAAATGGCCGGCATAACAAGCCGTTATCAAGCTATCACCAACAGTATCGCAAGCAAACAAATCACACTTAAACACTTGATTTTAAGCAGATATAAACTACAAAACATCAACAGGATCACGCTTCAAGACCTAAATACTCTAAGCTCGCACTGCAGCTGGGGGGATAAATCCGCACACACTAAATCATCCGGTTAAGGAATGTTCACCCCTTAAGGGGTCAAGCCCGCCCAAGCCGTAACAAATCAATACACCTGTTAATAATAGTGACACTTGCGAGCAATAACTAGCCAGTTGATTTTTATCAGAAATAGATAAATGTGATCAACTTTAAAAATTTGTTTTTTTATCAGATAAAGCAGGGAAATTAGCTCACTCTAAACAAGACCCTACCTAAATTAGAGTATAAAATGTCGCCTGCTAAAGAGAATCATTCTCATTTTGTTGTAATCAGTTAAGGTGCGTCATGAATAAGCTCAAAGTTAGTGTACTGGCGATAGCTGTCAGTACGATACTCAATGCCCAGGCTCAAGAAGCTGTAGTGGAATCAAAGTCAAACCCAGAAACGAGTGCACAAAAGCATGAAGTGATCGTTATTTCTGGCTCTCGTATGGAGCAAGATATCGAGCAGGTTGCTGGCTCTATTTTGGTCATTGATGAAGATGCCATTGAAAAAAGCATGAGTAATGACTTTGGCAGCCTATTTAGAAATGAATCGGCTATTGGCGTTAAAGGCGGTGCAGGTAAACCGACCACTGTGACCATTCGTGGTATCGGTGGCAACCGCGTGATGATGGTTAAAGACGGTGTGCGCGTTAACAACCAGTACGCCTCACCATTAGGCCCTGGCGCTGAAGGTACTGGCCGCGGCCTTACTGAAGTACAGAGCCTAAAACAAGTGGAAGTGGTTAAGGCTGCGGCATCGACCATGTATGGTTCTGACGCACTAGGCGGCGTAGTGGTTATGCGCACCAAAGATGCTAGCGATTACCTAATGGGTGATGACTATTATGTGTCGCTTAATACTGGCTATGCGGGGATCAACAACGAATACAGTGCAGGTTTTACCAGTGCAGCAGCTTATGGCGGCTTTGAAAACCTGCTGACTTATCAGCACCGCAAAGGCGAAGAACTGCCAAACTTCTATGACACTCAACCAGACAGTGATCTAGTGCAAGACAGTGTGCTGTTTAAGAGTAAATACCATTTCAATGACTACACCTCAGTACAGCTCACCCTAGACTACCTAGAGCAGACTCTTGAGCGCTGGGAATACGAGTTTGATGATGCTGGAGCACTGGACGAAAATATCGATAGCGACCGAGACACTCAAGTCATTAATGGTGCCGTGCAGCTGGTGTCTGACAAGCCAACCCAAATGCATGATACGCTGACGGTTACAGCCTATTTTGGCCAAACCGAGCAATTAGAGCACAGAGACTATTTTGAATGGAATAAAGCTGAAACTGTTTACGGTTTGAGTGAAGTTCGCGACTACAGCTTTGAAGATCAGCGTATAGGTCTTAACAGCACCTTTAGTAAGTATGTTGGCGGCGACAACTATGGTCATCAGATCACCTATGGTTTGGACTACGAGTTTTCGACCATGTCTCGTCATCGCGAGGTCAACGACCCGCAAACAGGCGAAACAAATACGCCATTTACCTTTGCCACTACCGACAGCCAGCGCCTAGGTATTTTTATGCAGGATGATGTCACTCTACTTGATGGCGATTTGAATTTAATTGCGGGTTTGCGTTATGACTATTTCCGCAATACCCCAGATCAACAACAAGCCGTTGACGCAGGTAAAGATGCCGCAGACTTCCAGAGCATGAGTGACAGTTTCTGGTCGCCTAAAGTGGGTTTAGTCTATCAATTATCAGACTCAGTCAGCGTTTATGGTCAGTACGCCTATGGCTACAAGATGCCAACGCCAGATCAAAAATGGGGTGAGTTGGAAGTCGATGCAGGCTCGATGACAGATGTGATTATTCAGGCTAACTATGACTTAGAGTCTGAGCAGTCTCATACCTGGGAAATCGGTGTTCGCGGTAATCACAGCGACACCCAATATGAACTGACAACATTCTACACGCTGGCCAAAGACTTTATTGACTGGCAGTATGTCAGCTTTAAACCACCAGTGTTTATTCCTGGCTTCCCGCCAGTGATGGAGCCAATGGAGTTTAAGTATCAGTACTACAACCGCGATGAAGTGATTCTGTATGGCGCTGAAGCTCAAGTTAACCATTGGCTAACAGATAGCGTTGAGCTGTGGGGTAACATCTCTTACACCTATGGTGAAGATGAAAACGGTGATTACCTTAATAGTGTCAGTCCGCTAAAAGGTAACGTAGGTGCTAATTGGTATACTGATATTGCTGATATGGAAGCAGATTTTGGTGCGGTAGTGCGCTGGGCGGATGATATGAGCCGTACCAATGATATCGAGCTAGCCGAGGAAGATATTTGTGCCATGGGCATGTGCATTCCTAAAGAGAAGTTTAATGAGGTGTACGGTACGCCTGGTTATGCGGTTATGGATCTCACCTTTGGTTTAAGAATTAACGACAGCTGGAAACTACGTGCTGGCGTTTATAACCTATTTGATAAAGAGTATATCGATTACGCCGATGTTGCAGGCCAATCGGTATTCTTACTCGGCGCAAGTATGGATCTTGAAAAAGAAGACTTTACTCAACCAGGTCGCTACTTCAACGTGAGTGTGAACTATCAGTTCTAACCCTAGTTTAATGATATAGCACGCATAAAAAATGCAGCCTTGGCTGCATTTTTGTTCATTACCTTTAAATCATCTAAGCCTGTTGCCACTGACTAAAACTGACAACTGCGCGAGTATCGTCTTATCGCAAGTAAACTAAATAGTGCTAATAACAAACCCACTGATACACTTCCGCCATAGTAATCCTCTTCGATATACACATCATCCCTATCGCTACTCTCCAATGGCAGCGCATATAAGCTATCAAAGTCATTCGAGCTCACGGTCGCCACTATGTCACCGTAACCGACTTCATAGAGATCAATTAACACATCGTAATGATCGGTTCGGTAACCTGACTCCAGCGTTGTTAGCACCTCAAAATCATCATCGGTGGCATCACCATAAATACTAAAAATGTCCGTGGTGTAGTAATGCTCCCACGGCCCACCATTGCGACTTAGATATAACTCAGCAAACACATCCGCCCGTTCATTGACATAGCTCCCCTGCACATCGGCATCAAACGTCACACTAAAGGTCTGATAAAAACCGTCATAATCGTTATCAATAAACAAACGGCTATAGGCATCGTAGATATAAAAATCTCGGTAGATGCCATTTGCAAATTGCTTAACCGAACCGCTCTTTACTAGGCTCTGCTGCGCCTGAGCCGCCTTATCGATATGGGACTGGATGATTAGTTCTCTGCTCAACTCTCGCATCTGCTTTTCAGGGCTAGCTCCCCCTTTTGCTTGCAACGCCTGTTCTGCTAGCACTTGCTTAGCTCTTTGGGCATCTAGCTGACTGATTTGCTGCTCAGATAAGCTGTTAGAGTTGTTTATTACTTCAGCCTCTGCCGAAACAGTTTTAGCAACCGAGACACTTTTCGGCGGCGAAAGCGGGCTAATATCCGAACTGGCATTTGCACTGGCAGCCAGTGTCGCACTCATTGATAAGGTTAACAGGCCAATACTCGCCGCTCGCATCAACATGCACTTTTGCTCACTTATATGAGTTGTATGAGCCTTATGATTTTGTTTTGTGTTCATCTTCACCTCGAAGTTCTTTCTTAATGAGGCCATTAGAGTCCACAGAGTGTGAACACAAGCTGAACGTTAAAAATCGTAATGATTGGACTTCTAGCCTAGAAAATAAAATTGTTTAGTTTGAGCAGTAAATACAGGGAAAGTAAGGCAACATCTTATAGCACTAATCTCACCACGAAGCGCTTCGCTTTCACGGAGGTAAAGATGAAGAGCTTAAGCTAATATCTCAAAGCAGAAACCAAGATATTATCATTAAAAGCATACGTTGGCTTGTGTAGCGCCACGCTACCACAAGCACCGCCATTAATCCCAAGCCCCTGTGGTTGCAATGTATGTCAGTAGTTTGATGCTCCTAAGATTGAGGGAACTATCAGATACTGGCTAGCGTATTTTCTTCCATACCCAAAAGCTTATTTTCCTTTACCTAATATACCTAATCTCATATTCAGCGAATAAAAACTGATATTTGCACTAACATTAAACAATTAGTATCAGGTAATACGCAAAAAAAATGGCAATACAAAAGGAAACCTAATGGCTAAGTTAAAACAGTATTTAGTTAAAATTTGGCATCTAATGAAAAGACCGAGCGTACATTATAGTGTTGCTTTTCTTGTGTTAGGTGGCTTTGTTGCTGGTGTGATTTTCTGGACAGCTTTCAACAAAGGTTTGGATATGACAAGTACAGAAGAATTTTGTAGCAGCTGCCACCAAAACGTATACGAAGAGATGGCGCTAACAGCTCACTTTACTAACGCCAGTGGCGTTACCGCAGAGTGCCATGATTGTCATGTTCCCCATAACTGGACAGATAAGATTGCCAGAAAAATGCAAGCCTCGAGAGAAATATGGGGCTACCTCACGGGTGCTATTAATACCCAAGAAAAATTTGAAGCTAAGCGACGTGAAATGGCTGAACATGAATGGGTAAGGTTGCAAGCTAACAACTCTCAGGAATGTCGCAATTGTCATAACCTCAATTCTATGGATATCACTTTGCAGTCTCCGCGCGCTGCCAATATGCATTCTACCTACCTGCTAACAGGTGAGAAAACCTGTATTAATTGCCACAAAGGTATTGCCCACAACTTACCAGACATGAAAGGTGTTGATGGTTTTTAGCGCTGCGACAAAAGCATTTAGTACAACAAATTCTATGGATTAGGTTACTCACCTTAACTGGAGGACACATGAATACAAATGATAGCCATGACAAAGGGCAAGAGTTAACAGTGGTTTTCTTGCTGGCAGTGGTAATCGGTCCACTAGCGACATCAATATTAATTTCAATCTATGGCTTTATTGTGTGGTTTAGCCAAATTCTAACGAGTCCACCAGGTCCAACTTTTTAAGAGTGAACGCTATGGAACAGGAATTTCATGTAACAAGCATGGTTGTGCAAGTAAGGCCCGCTCAAATGTCGCAAGTTAAACAGACAATTGCACTAATGGATGCCGCTGAAATAGCGGTAAGCAATGAAATGAAGCTTGTTGTTGTACTTGAAGGAGACAGTCAACGCACCCTAATGAAGAGCATAGAAATGATAAATGGTCTCCCAGGGGTGTTATCTGCTGCTATGGTTTATCAACAAAGCGAAATACTGGAAGAGGGTGAATAATGAAGATGAATCGACGCCAATTTATCAAAGCGAATGCCGCCTTGTCAGCTGCCAGCGTGGCTGGGCTCGCCTTACCCAGTAGCGCTAGTAATTTAATCACGAGTACAGAAAAAACCAAGATTGAATGGAACAAAGCTCCTTGTCGATTTTGTGGTACAGGTTGTTCCGTCATTGTCGGTACAAAGGACGGTAAAGTTGTAGCCACCCATGGAGACGAAAAAAGCGAGGTTAACAGAGGCCTCAACTGTATCAAAGGCTATTTTCTTTCAAAAATAATGTATGCCGATGATCGACTACAAACACCCATGCTAAAAATGAAAGATGGCAAACATAACAAAAACGGTGAGTTTACCCCTATAACCTGGGATGCCGCTTTTGACATCATGGCTGCAAAGTGGAAAAAAACACTGAAAGAGAAAGGGCCTACTGCCGTTGGTATGTTTGGTTCTGGTCAATGGACTGTGTGGGAGGGATATGCCGCAGTTAAATTGATGAAGGCGGGGCTTTGTTCAAATAACTTAGAATCTAACGCTCGTCATTGTATGGCCTCTGCTGTAGGTGGCTTTATGCGTACCTTTGGTATCGATGAACCTATGGGTTGTTATGATGATATCGAAGCCGCAGATGCATTTGTGTTATGGGGTTCAAACATGGCTGAAATGCACCCTATTCTATGGTCCCGCTTAACAGATAGACGACTTGGTCATGACCATGTAAAAGTTAACGTGCTATCGACCTTTGTAAATCGCTCATTCGAACTGGCTGATATGGATATTATTTTTACTCCACAAACTGATTTAGCCATTCTGAACTTTATAGCGAACTATATTATTCAAAATAACAAAGTTAACTGGGACTTTGTAAATAAACACGTGAACTTTCGAAAAGGTGAAGTCGATATTGGTTATGGCTTACGCCCTACTAATCCACTACAGGTCAATGCTAAAAATGCCGATAAGGCCAATGACTCAACCCCTATCGATTTTGATGAATTTAAAGCATTTGTTGCTGAGTATAATGTGCAATCGGTAAGTGAGTTATCTGGCGTACCTGAAGAAAAATTAATTACCCTCGCAGAGCAATATGCCGACCCAAATATCAAAGTGATGTCTTTCTGGACCATGGGATTTAATCAGCATACTCGAGGAGTATGGTGTAACAACCTCATTTACAACATTCACTTGCTGGTTGGTAAAATATCGACCCCAGGCAATAGCCCATTCTCATTAACCGGGCAACCATCAGCTTGTGGTACAAGCCGTGAAGTCGGTACCTTCTGTAATCGTTTACCAGCAGACCTTGTCGTCAACAAAGCTAGCGACCGCGCTAGAGCAGAAGAAATCTGGAAAATTCCAAGTGGGGTAATTCCACCTAAGCCGGGGTTTAACGCTGTTGAGCAAAATCGAAAGCTCAAAGATGGCGAATTAAATATGTACTGGATCCAGGCCAATAACAATTTACAAGCAGCAGCAAACCTAAATGAAGAAAGTCTACCCGGTTACCTTAACCCTGAAAACTTCATTGTAGTATCTGATGTTTACCCTACGGTAACGACCCAAATTGCAGATTTAGTCTTACCTGCTGCTATGTGGGTTGAAAAGGAAGGGGCGTATGGTAACGCCGAACGTCGAACCCAGTTTTGGCGACAAATGGTCAAAGCGCCGGGTGAAGCACGCTCGGATCTGTGGCAACTAATGGAGTTTTCAAAGCGATTTACTACTGATGAAGTTTGGCCTAAAGAGGTACTTGCTAAACATCCTGAGTTTAAGAGTAAGACCATTTTTGAAGTGTTATTTAAAAACGGTAATGTGGATCAATACCCAGAAGATTCGCTTAATCCAAATTACCTTAATGATGAATCACATTACTTTGGGTTTAATGTACAAAGAGGAATGTTCGAAGAATATGCAACATTTGGACGCGGCCATGCCCATGATCTTGCTCCCTTTGAAGATTACCATAAAGCCCATGGTTTACAGTGGCCAGTAGTTAAAGGTAAGCAAACCAAATGGCGCTTTAGAGAAGGCACAGATCCTTATGTCAAACCAGGCAGTGGCTTTGATTTTTATGGCCATGCCGATGGCAAAGCGGTTATTTTTGCTCAACCTTATGAGCCTCCAGCAGAGTCACCAGATAATGAATATGACATGTGGCTATCGACCGGTCGCGTACTTGAGCATTGGCATACCGGTTCAATGACACAAAGGGTGCCGGAGTTGTATCGAGCCTTTCCCGATGCGCTGTGCTTTATGAACCCAACAGATGCTAAAAATCGCGGTTTACGTCGTGGCGATGAGGTGAAAATAATCTCCCGGCGCGGTGAAATGAAATCTAGAGTCGAAACTCGTGGACGAAACAAAATGCCACTGGGTATGGTTTACGTGCCATTTTTCGATGCAAGTCAGTTAATCAATAAAGTGACCTTAGATGCTACAGATCCAATTTCTAAGGAAACTGATTACAAAAAATGTGCAGTGAAAGTACTCAAGGCATAAGGAACAACATGATGAAAACAGTGATCCAATTATCTTTGTTAATAATGCTTAGTTTGCCTCTATTGTATGCTTCAGCAAATGATAGTAATGCCAAAACTATCGCTGTTGATCAGATGGCAACACTGAGAAAGGCACCAATTAATGTCGAACCCACTCCACCTAATATGCCTAAAGTGATTAACTTGGATATAAAGGAGATGAGAAATTACCCTATGCAGCCTCCAGTGATCCCACATAAAATTGATCATTATCAGGTTAATCTTAATGTAAATAAATGCATGTCCTGCCACGCACGTAAACGTACCCGCATGTCACAAGCACCAATGGTGAGTGTGACCCACTTTAAGAGTTGGGATGGCAACTTTTTAGCGGAGTTGTCACCTACACGTTATTTCTGTAGCCAATGCCATGTGGTTCAAACTGATGCAAAATTACTTGTACCGAACAATTTTGTTGATATGGATAGCTTAGTGAAAGAAGAAGACAAGGTTATCGATACGCAATCGAGTAAGTAACGACATACACTAATCCTCCCCCGAAAAGTAGCAACAGTTTCGATAGGGGGCATTGATGGAAGCAAGGGTGAAGTCCATTTTTATGGACTTTATGAGCGAGAGCCTCCGACGGCGAACGGGTCGTTAAACAAGGTGTTGTTGATCAGGCAATTCTTTAACATCCAGACATCTCTGCATTCTTCATAAATAAATAGAAGGAGTAGAACAGCCGATAGAGCTGATTCAAGAAAGCCATTTTATAGCCAATCTACCTGTAGCCAACCTGCCACATTCAGCCAGCGTTCATCTAACCTTATGTATATCTATGCCCTAACTTGGCATAGACAGGATAATTCTAGGCTTATGGCTATCTAGGCTTTGGCTTGGCATAGGCAGGTAATGACTAATCGAATAGGATCTTTTAAACTGGCTGTATCTCAACCCTTTGGTGCCTTTAATGAAAACTGCTTTATCTATCATATTGATCTCGCTCTCACTATTAGCCGCACAGCCTGCTGCGGCGAGTACTGTGCATGCCGTCACATCTATGATGTCGGTCTCTATGAAGGCCAATAGTAATCAGCAGCAGAAATTAAAAGTTCGCAGCAAAGAGCTGGCTGTACAGTTGGCGAAACGCCAGTATCGCGGCAAAGTGCTGAAGGTGCAGTCTAGCCGGGTTAATGGCAATCCAGGTTATAGCGTAAAGCTACTATCGAATGACGGTGTGGTTTTTTATGTCAACGTCGATGCCAAAACAGGCCGTGTTTCTCGCAACTAACTTTAGGCTATTGCTTGCAACGTTTTATTATCGAGCCGTACAACAAGGAGCCAGACCATGAGATTGTTATTAGTTGAAGATGATTTAGAGCTGCAATCAAACCTTAAGCAGCACCTTATCGAGGCCAATTACACCGTCGATACTGCCGATGACGGCGAGATAGGGCTATTTCAGGGCCGCGAATATAATTACGATGCAGCGATAATCGATGTAGGCTTACCTAAACTTGATGGTATTGCGCTGATTACTCAGTTAAGAGCACTTGAGATTGGCTTTCCTATTCTTATTTTGACCGCCCGCGATAGCTGGCAAGATAAGGTTGAAGGCTTAGATGCTGGCGCCGATGATTACCTCACTAAACCCTTTCATCCTGAAGAGCTCGTCGCGCGTTTAAAAGCCCTTATCCGCCGCTCTGCAGGTAAAGCCAGCCCTATTATCACCAATGGCCCCTTTAGCCTGAACACCAGTAGCCTTGAGATTATAAAATCAGGCGAGGTGATCACGCTCAGCAGTTCTGAGTACAAGCTGTTTGAATACTTGATGCTACATATTGGCGAAGTGAAATCAAAAACGGTGCTAACAGAGCATATTTACGACCAAGATTTTGACTTGGACTCTAACGTCATTGAGGTGTTTATTCGGCGCTTACGCAAAAAGCTCGACCCTGATAATCAAATAGGTCTTATCGAAACCCTTCGTGGCCAAGGTTATCGTCTTGTGTCACTCGATGACGACGCGAAACAGTAAGCCAATGATTAACCTCAAGCGCTTGCCCACTGTAATGCACTCTTTAAAGGCACGTCTTATCGTCAGCGCCATGCTGCTGAGTTTAGTCTTGATCCCTATCGTGGGCTTAACCCTAAACGATGCGTTTAAATTGCAGGTCAAGAGTGCCTCGGTCAAAGAGCTGAAAGCCTACGTTTATTCTATCTTGGCGGTGACCGAAGTCGACAATCAGCAACTGTTTATGCCAGAAGTGTTATTGGAAAATCAGTTTAACGTGATCCAGTCGGGGCTTTACGCCTTAATCACTATTCCCGAAGGCCTACAACAGACGCTCGCATCGACAAGTGACCATAAACAAGACTCTAGCTTCGATGCTAAATTTGTTGGGCCTGAAACCCTAAGGCCGGCAAGCGATCAGATTATCGCCGAGCAACAAGTCACAGCCGGAACAGAGGTCGCTTGGCGATCTAACTCATTGCTTGGCATCGACCTCACTTCGGCAATCACCACTGCGGTTCATACTGACCCGGCCTTTCCACAACCAGAAAAAGGCCAAGGCCAGTTCAGTGAGATTATGCTTAATGGCGAACCTCATTTGGTCTATGGCTTTAGTGCGAGTTTCGAAACCCAGCAAATTGATAAGCACGGGGATGAGCAGATCACCCGTTTTCCTGTCACGATTTATATCATTAAAGATCAAAGTGACTACCAGCTACAGGTTAATGAGTTTAATCAGCAACTTTGGCGCTGGTTATTGATCTTGATGGCCGCCCTGCTTTCAATTCAAATGTTATGGCTATGGTGGACACTAAAGCCCCTCACTCGTTTACAAAATGAATTAGCCGCGATTGAAAACGGAAAAGCCGATCACTTAAATGATAACTACCCCACCGAACTCAGTGCCGTTGCCAAGCAGCTCAACACCCTGCTCAATACTGAGCAAAATCAACGTAAACGCTATCGTAATGCCTTAGCGGACTTGGCCCACAGCCTAAAAACACCGCTGGCGGTTATTCAAAGCCAGAAAGATTTAAGTCCACAATCATTCGAGCAGATATCTCATATCAATCGCATAATCGGCCACCAGCTCAAACGAGCGCAATCGGCAGCAGGCTCTGCCTGGCACTTAGGCGTAGAGGTGGCTGAAGTCTCAGATAAACTGGTGCGCAACCTGCCCAAAATATACTGCCAGCCAGCAATCACTATCAATCAAGATGTCGACAGAAGCGCCGTCTTTAAAGGCGATTCCAGCGATTTGACTGAAATTCTAGGTAACCTGCTAGATAACGCCTGTAAGGCCGCAACCTGCCAAGTGCTATTAACAGTAAAGTCTGTCGACTCTTGCTTAGTTATCGATATCGAAGATGATGGAAAAGGGATCGATGAGGCGCTGCATTCACAAATATTTGAGCGTGGCATTCGCGCCGATTCTTACCAACAAGGTCATGGTATAGGTCTGGCAATTGTGCGCGACTTAGTCGATAGCTATCAAGGCCAACTCATTGTCGGCCAGTCGGCCAAACTCGGTGGTGCTCAATTCGAGCTGCGCTTTAACAGCTAATTTAACGGCACTCATCTAACGGCTCTAATCTACCCGCTTTTTGGCTTTCAGCTTCTGTTCATCTTGGCTTTTTTATACTGATGCTAACGTATAAGGAGAGCATATGAACAGATTCAAAAAATGGCGCAGGCCATTTGTCATCACACTTGTCATTGCAATGCCTTTGATATTGTCTGCAGCCACAGTCAACGCACAAGATCACGACGCCGAGCGCGCTCAATACAGTGAAAGTCAGTACAGTGAGGGCCAGTTAGCGCAAATGCTTGCGCCTATCGCCCTCTATCCCGATAGTTTGCTTACTCACATTTTGATTGCCGCGACCTATCCATTAGAGGTGGTGCAAGCTCATCGCTGGCAACAATCTCACCAACATTTAAGCAGCCAAAAGCAGATAGACAAGGCACAAGATAAAGACTGGGATCCCAGTGTGGTCGCGCTTATCGCCTTTCCGAATGTGCTACAAAAGCTCAGTGAAGATCTCAATTGGACCCAGTCTATTGGTGATGCCTTCTTGCAAGATGAAGCACTGGTTTTAGACAGTATTCAAACTCTGAGACAGCAAGCTGATAATGCCAACAGTCTTGAGCAGATGGATAATATGCAGGTCACTCGGGTGAATAATCAGATAGTGATTGAGCCGGTGAGAAAAGAAATTGTTTATGTGCCTTACTATGACCCAAGATCAGTTTACGGTTATTGGCGCTGGTATAACTATCCGCCAGTCTATTGGGCGGTTTACCCTGGATATATCAGACCCAGTTACGGCCACTTTTATTGGCGAGCGGGTGTACATATCAGCTTTAACTATTACTTCAGCGCATTCCACTGGCACAAGCGTCATGTGGTCGTGGTGCATCACCATAACTCGCATAAATACCGTCATCGCGGCCGTATCGTAACCAGCCATGGTGCAAAACGCTGGGCCCACAAGACTCAGCATCGACGCGGTGTGGCTTACAGTAATAATGCGCTTAGGCACAAATATAACAGCCATCATCCTAGTCGCGCTCAGAGTAAAGCGTTACGACGAAACGATAGCAAGCATGTGGCCAACAACATGGTAAACAGTCGTGAGCGGAATAACAGCCATGAGCGGATCAATCGTCATGATCCAATTAAGAACCATGACCGCATTAAAAATCAGATGCAAAACAAAAGCCGTGAGCGCGTGCAAACTCACCAGCAGAACACCCATAAACGTGAACAGCAGATGCGCACTAAGCTACAACCCAGCTCAAAGGCAGACAGCCGACACAATATATCAACAAACAGTCGGCCCCAACATGCTGCGACCAAGGTTCAGCAACCAAGAGTCAATAAAAGCCATACCAATAAGCCGCGCCCCGCCCCTAGTAGCCATGCATCTAGAGGCAATTCGCCAAGGAACGACTCGCCAAGGAGCAATTCAACAAGGAATAACCAGCACAAACCAAGGAAAAATTAAGCTATCACATCACTAGCGACATAAAAAACGCCGTCAATCGATGGAGTTTTTTTGTTTACAAACAAAAACTTAACGTTAAGTGTTTGTTATTTATGTACTATACACCTAGATGCTTAGAGAATAAGATAATTAGATGCTTAGACATTGCTCGCGCTCAAGCAGCTCGGTGCATTGCAGTAGTCGCGTATCAATCTCTTTAAAGCGTGGACGTAAGCCGATGCTGGGCTGTAAACATGCGAGTTTTAACTGCAACAGCTGGGCAAGAATCGCTTCACTGCTGTCTAGTTTAGATTGTGAGCCTGTTTTTACTGGTAAGCATTGCCCAAGTAAGTCCTCTATTAGGCACCCTAAGGCTCGCACTTCAATTGCTTCCATCGCTTCTTGTTGCAGTAAAGGCAATTGGCTTAAATTGGTCGCAGCGCCAAAATCACCAAATAGGATCTCAGCATTATCATTGTACATAGTGTTATGGGCGTAGATATCACCATGACTCACTTGGTTATGGTGCAAATGAGTTAGGCCTGATGCCATCTGTTTCAAGATAAGCAATATCTGTTTTAGTTCAAATTGAGTGCCAGCAGTGAAGGTGTCTCGCGTGCAAGTATCCAGTGATGGCGGCAGGCCTAAGTTTTGATAGTGACTAGGAATAAGCTCCATCACTAAACCAGAGCGTTCAGCTTGACTAAGCTGGGCTACAACCTTAATGAGATTGTGATGGTGCCCAGCCTGTAAGCAATTAGCTAACTCATCTTTGGGGTAACCATCGCTAGTGACCTCGCCTTTAAATATTTTAACGGCAATATCAACTGGGGTAGCTGTTAACGCTGCTGGTTGCTTAAGCCATTTAGCGCGGTAAATAACGCCCGACGCACCTTGGCCAATAACCTCTTTAAGTTCAATATCATCAAGACTCACACTAGGCATAGTGACAACAGCTAAGCCTGGTTCATTGATTAAGCCAGTTCCACTCACTAAGCCCGACTCTGCCACTAAGGCTTGTGGCTGCGGTTTTAACGGACTTCCGTCAAGCGCTAACCAGCTTAGGCATGGCAACTGAAATAACCAATCTGGCAACGACTTAAAGGCATTAGCCGATAGGCGAGCTAATTCTAGTTTGGTGCATTTGGCCATACTCACAGGTAAAGCCGTCAGCTTATTGCCCGCCAAAGCTAACTTTTGTAATCGATGTAAACGCCCCATATCCTCAGGTAAAGATTCGAGCTGATTGTCGGTTAAAATAAGCCAGCGGGTATTTTCTGGTAAGGCCTTTTCTGGCAGGCGTTTTAAATTGTTCGACTTAAAGCTGATCATTTCCAGCTTAGGGCACTGTGCAAGTACCTGTGGCACAGATTCAAAGCTGTTATTGGTGAGAAACAAAATCTTTAATTGATGCAAATCACTTAAATTATCAGGCAACTCACACAGTTTGTTGTCAGATAAATCAAGTACCTCCAAACTATCTGCGAGGGAAAAAATCGCTGCTGGAAACTGTGTTAAGCCTTCAGAGATCTGTAGGCGTTTAATTCCCTTTAACTGGCCAGAGGTTAACTGCTCAATGGTGTGCAAAATCTTGTTCCTAATTGCCGCTGAAAAATAGCCCGCAATACTATACGATTCACGGGCATAGAGAAAGGCATGCATAAACCGACCTGCCTTAATGTGTTTGGCTATCGGTTCAATGATCCATACTCGCTTTATCGCGTATTGACAGAGCGTATTGATATAACATTGTATTTTGACTTAACCCTACTCCACTTTGGATAAAGGCCTACAGATGAAAAAATCCCAAACAGCTAAAGTCCCCAGTAGTCGGCTATCGCGACTCACCTCCTTAGGCGGTTTAGCGTCGCGATTAGCGGGAAGTATTGCTGTCGAGGGCGCCAAAAAACTGAGTCAGGGTCAATCACCTAAGTTACAAGATTTAGTGCTAACACCGACAAATATTGGCCATATTGCCGATAAGCTTGCTCAGATGAGAGGAGCGGCCATGAAAGTCGGCCAAATGCTGTCTATGGATTCTGGCGAGCTAATGCCAAAAGAGCTGAGTGCTTTGTTAGCAAGGCTAAGATCTGACGCCAAAATCATGCCCCATAAACAACTCGTCGCCGTGTTAAAACAAAACTGGGGAGAAGATTGGTTAGCACCTTTAGCACATTTCGAATTACGTCCATTTGCAGCGGCGTCAATCGGTCAGGTACATCAAGCAACCCTCGCAAATGGCAACAAACTTGCGGTAAAAGTCCAGTATCCTGGGATCCGTAATAGTATTGATAGCGATATCGACAACGTCGCAGCTCTGCTGCGTATATCGCAATTAATCCCTCAAGGTCTTCAGTTTGAGGCATTACTATTAGAAGCTAAAAAACAGTTACATATTGAGGCCGATTACCACGCCGAGCTCACCATGTTAAAACGCTACAAACGCCTTATTGCCGATGAAGAGACATTTGTGTTGCCATCAACCTATGATGAATTATGCACGGCAGACATTCTGGTTATGGACTTTATCGAAGCACAGAGCATTGAGTCTGTCGCGAACTTAAGCCAAGGCGTGCGCAATAGGGTTGCCAGTGAGCTGCTAAGGCTGTTTTTTAGAGAATTATTTGAATTTAAGCTGGTGCAAACAGACCCTAACTTTGCCAATTTTCAGTATCAACACTCACAGCAGAAAATAGTGTTACTCGATTTTGGTGCCACCCGTGATATTCCGGCTCCGCTATCGGACAATTACAAACAGCTCATGAGTGCAGCCAAAGTTAATAACAGAGAGTTAATGGAAGAGGCAGCCCAAAAGATTGGCTTCTTTCAAGAGGCCATTAGTGAACAGCAAAAAACGGTTATTCTAGATATTTTCTATCAAGCCTGTGAACCACTCAGAAGTGAGCAAGCCTATCATTTTGGCGACAGCACGCTCGCGACACGGATCAAAGCGGCGGGTATGTCGATGAGCACAAAAGCTGACAAATGGCATACCCCGCCTGCCGATGCGATTTTCGTTCATCGAAAATTAGCGGGTATTTACTTACTTGCTTCAAAACTCGATGCACAGGTTGATGTTAAATCTATTTTCGAAGCCGCTATTAGGACACCTTAGCCCGATTATCTCGCTCAAGCTTTAACAGATCTTGGCCTTTGGTGATCGCAACAACAGCCTTTGATTTAAACTCGCGTAGGTAAAGGATAATGACAACCAAAATACTCGCGCAAATCAACACTAATGGATGATAGAACCAACACAGGGCTGCCATCGAAAAATAATAACAACGTAAACCATAATTATAAGAGTGTGCAGCTTGATCTTGTACCACAGCCATCTGCTTAGCGTAAGCACAAAGGTTTTCATTGTTCCCAAGCTTATCAACAGGCGCGGCTCCCACCATCACATTTAAAAAGCCATATTGACGCATTGACCAAGTAAATTCGAAAAAAGCCAACACAAAGATAAAGGTCAGCATACCTAGCTTGACTTGAACTAATGCATGATTTGGGGCGGCCGCAAACGGTATCGTTGCTATAACAGCCTCAAGTCGCTCAGCCTGAGCAAACAGGGTTAACACACCCGCGAGCACAAACATGGTGGTCGAGGCAAAAAAAGCGATATTGCGCTCAAGGTTTGCCAGCAGCGCCGCTTCACTAACTCGCACTTCTCGCTTTAGCAACTCATACATCCAGTGAATACGATGCTGATGCAAGCAGCGGGCAATACAGTTAGTGTTTTTAGCTTTGCGTTTGGCAAAGAGTGCATAGCCGACCCAGCTAGTTATAAAACAAAATAGTGCAAAAAGGTCGAGTAGCGAAATAGTCATGCTTGGGTCCGTCAAGAGGAAAACGCATCATAATTTAAATCTATCAGCAGCAGTAATAGCAGGGCTTAAGTCTGATAAATGGTTAATAGGTGTTAAATAGGCAAAATCTAAATTAATATTTATTTTACTCGTTTTGCTTGTAGATCCTTTTTTACAATCTCTAACGCAGCCAATGCAACGTCAGTAGCAATCTGGTTATTCTCCAGTAGAAAGATAAGATCGACTGCGAGCTTTACTTCCTCAGGAGCCTTATCGAGCGCATTAATTGGCTTATTTTCACTCATGATTTTTAGATTCACGTTCTTCGATAACAATTAGCGCACCATTATACTCAGACAACCCCATAGCCTCAATTAAGAAACTTGATGTAGATCTTTAGTTTTGCACCAGAATATCTATTTGTCGTGGCTGTAGGGCTTTATTACCTCTGAAAGCCTAGATATACTCGGCGTTAGAAGACACAATCAATATTGTGAATAGTGAATACAAAGGTAAATAACTCCTATGGCAAAAATGGATTTCTCGGTGATCAATGACACCACAGCAAAATCTTTTATCGAACAAAAAAACCTTATTAAAAGAGTATTTAAAGGTAACACTGTTCTGTGCCCTGTGTGCAATCAAGCACTTGAAATGAAGCTACCAGTTAGGGGTCAAGAAGAGAGTGTTTCAGGTATTTGCTGCAAGAAAGGTTGTACGGATATAGAACTTGATATGGAGCTTGTGCTTTAGCACTGAACGCTCTATTGCGGAAAATATGCTATTTGGGGATAGTATGCTTTTTCGAGCAGTACGCTTTTTAGAACAGTACTAGCTATCAGTAATAATGGCTGCCAACTTAAGATGTTGAGCAGCCACTTTTTATCTACTCGCCACGTTTTTGATAGTAATAGTGATAAGCCCTGTGGCGCTGCGTTACCGCTAAGCCAGCTAAAGACTCACTCTCACTCGGCCAGTATGGGTAATAGCACTTCGAATACACAGCACAAGAGTGGTTGATACCGATATTGACAGGGTGACAAAAATCGCAACTGAAATCACTATCTGATACTTGATGGCGATTAACGGATCGACTCCCCCTAAAATCTGTCCCGTCATCATGCCGGGCAGCGTCACTAACCCCATGGTTGCCATTGAGGCCAAGATCGGTGCGAAAGATTGCTGCATCGCCATTTGCACAAATGGCAAGCTTGCCTGACTCGGTAAAGCGCCCAGCGCCAATGCACCTTGATATTCAGCCTTTCTATCATTAAAGGCTCCAAACAACCGCTGCAGCGCCACAATATTGCCGCTTAAACAGTTACCCAGCAACATACCTGCGGTAGGAATTAAGAATTGCGCGGCATAAAGGGGCTCTGGCGATAATAGATAGACCATCATCAACCACAGTACAGGGAACATTCCCAAAGCTAAGCCTGATAAAACCGGAAAGTAGAGTAACTTCTTAGGTAACTTTGCTTTGCTGATAATCGCACTCGCTCCCACAAGTAACATCACCATTAGCCAAGCTAAATTGACCCAAAGATTATTGAGTATAAATAAATACTGTAGATACAAGCCCACCAGCACCAGCTGAGCAGTCATACGCAGCACCGCCCAAGCCATATCAAAAGTGAGCGCTAGACGAAAATATCGACCTATCGCGATAGGGATCACTAGCACTAACATAAATAGGCCTAACTGCAGCCAACCTATATCCATCTCATTTTTCTCTAATCACTAAGCCCGTGCCACAATATAACTGAAATAGCGTTAATGACACTCAATTGTGGCGGTTATCCATAACGAAATATTCACCCATTAGGAAAAACTTGATCAATATCTAATGAATTCACAATTGCCCTTGTTAGACTCTGGTCACTTTTTGCTATTTTAGAAACCATGATTATGAAGCAGCAACTACTTGAGCGATTCTTAAGCTACGTCAGTTTTAATACTCAATCTGACGGCAATAGCCAAAGTGTACCTAGCACAGACAGCCAATTTGTTTTTGCACAGCATCTTCGTCAAGAGCTTATTAGCCTTGGATTTGACGATGTGCAACTCTCTGACAAAGGCTACTTAACCGCAACGGTACCTAGCAACGTAGAAGGCGCTCCTTGCATCGGATTTATTGCGCATTTAGATACCGCTCCCGACTACAGCGGAGAGAATGTATCGCCGCAAATCATTGAAAAATATGATGGCAAAGAGATTCAATTAGGCCTTGAGGCTGTACTGTCGCCAGAGAAATTTACCAGTCTAAAGCAATATATCGGCCAAACCCTTATCACCACCGACGGCAACAGTTTACTCGGCGGAGACGACAAAGCTGGCATCGCAGAGATCATCAGTGCATTGCACCACCTTGTAACTCACCCAGAGATCCCTCACGGTAAAATAAGACTTTGCTTCACCCCAGACGAAGAGATTGGCCGCGGCGCCGATCATTTTGATGTCGAGGGCTTTGGTGCCCAGTGGGCTTACACTGTTGACGGTGGTCAAGTTGGCGAGCTTGAATATGAAAACTTTAACGCTGCCACAGCAATAATCACCGCCACGGGAAACAACTGTCACCCCGGTACCGCCTATGGCGTGATGGTTAATGCCCAAACTATTGCGGCGCGTTTCCACGCAAAAATGCCGCTAAAAGATACACCGGAATACAGCCGAGACTATGATGGTTTCTTCCACCTACTTGGCATGGAAGGCGTTACCGAGAAAGCGACACTGACTTATATCATTCGAGATTTCGACTTTGCGCTTTTTGAGCAGAGAAAACGCTGGTTGGCTGAGGTTGTTGAAAAATATAATGCCGAGCTTGCTATCGGTAAATTAACCATAGATATTCAAGACTCCTACTTGAATATGAAACAACAAGTTTTACCCCACCCACATATTATCGATATCGCTAAACAAGCGATGCAAAACTTAAACATAGAACCCATTATTAAGCCGATTCGTGGTGGTACAGACGGCTCACGCCTGTCATATATGGGCTTGCCTTGTCCAAATATATTTACTGGTGGGCATAACTTCCACGGCAAGCATGAATACCTGTGTCTTGAGTCGATGGAGCAAGCTAGCAAGACGATTATTGAAATCGCTAAGCTGACCGCATTACATAAATAGACGCGTCGCCAAGATCAAAATATAAAAGGCCTGTGATTACAGGCCTTTTTGGTCAATCCGGTTAATCGCGCTATTTTCCTTGGCAGCAAAAAGTATTTGCTTCCCTCTGCGCGCTCTCTACACTTAGGCTATTCATATTCAACTCGACACTACCAAAATGAACGCTGCTATCATAGGTGCCACAGGACTCATAGGCCAATTACTGCTACAAAAATTGATCGATTCAGGATGCTATGAGCACATTTTAGTACTCGGTAGAAATCAGCCAAAATACCGATTAACACAAAACACTCAAGTCACATTTTTACAATGCCAACTTAATGAACTTTCCTCTCTCGAGCTTCCATTTACAGTCGGTCATGCCTTTTGTTGTCTCGGCACCACCATCAAGCAAGCTGGTAGCCAACAAGCCTTTATCGCCGTGGATAAAACAGCCTGTATCGATTTTATTGCCAAGTGCGAAGCCAGTAACAACTATGTCGTGACCGCCCTTGGTGCAAACAGCCAGTCAAAAACATTTTATAATCGCGTCAAAGGCGAAACCCAAGAGGCTCTTGCGAGCTTATTGAATAAAAACCAACAACCCACATCACCTAAGCGATTATGGTTATTTCAGCCAAGCCTGCTTTTAGGAGAGCGTTCGAATACACGAGTATTAGAAGATCTGGGTAAGTCATTATCTCGCTTAGTCTCACCGCTATTTATTGGCGCGCTGAGACAATATCACCCCATTGAGGCTGAAAAAGTGGCGAATGCCATTTTGGCGCATGCTCTATCAGCATTAGAGTCCAATGCAGCATCGCCTCAACGTGTCACTTTGGTTGCTAATAAAGAGATGCTATAGCCGGCATGACTATTGACTCCATACCTATAACATCCTTTAAAATAGCATCCTTTAAAATAATGGCCCTTAACATAGCGGCCTTTTACCCTGTCATCGAGAATACCTTTGAAGCTCAGCAAACGCCTCCAATATATCAACAGCCTGATTAACACCCACTATGATCAGATTTGGGATTGCTGCTGCGATCATGGCTTGTTAGGCGCGGCATTACTACAACGAGGCGCGGCAAGTCATATCCACTTTGTCGATGTAGTGCCAAGCTTGATGGCTGAGGTGAAAAGTAAACTACAGCGGTTTTATCCCGATGCAAACAAAGAAGAGCAAACGCCTGTAACAAGTCCTAAAAGCTGCTGGCAAGTGCATTGCTTAGATGTGGCTAAACTCGATTTAGGCGCTAAAGAGCAGCGTCAATTGATTATCATCGCTGGCGTTGGTGGCGAACTGACGGTTGAACTCGTGCAGCAAATTGTTACACGCCACCCAGAGCATTCACTTGAGTTTATCCTTTGCCCTGTGCACCATATTTATACCGTCCGTGCACAGATGCAGAAACTAGGTTTAGGCCTAGTGCATGAGCAATTAATCCAAGAAAATAAGCGTTTCTACGAGATCTTGCATTTATCAAGCAGCAGCCAAGAAACAATAAGCCCTGTTGGCTCAATAATGTGGGATCATAGCCGTGAGCTAGATAAAGCTTACTTACAGAGTACCTTAAAGCATTACCACAGAATGGCTCTAGGTTTAGAAAAGGCTAATTTAACAATCGAGCAGCAAAATGAAAAAGCAGAGATTGAACTGATTATTGCAGACTATCGAGCCTTAACCGCTCAATAAGTTTCCCTGCACGCAACTGGTAAACAGCCCGTCATTTGCAGCGGTAAGCCGGTTACCCCCACTTTGTCGCTATAGGGTATAATCCCGCATCTTTCATTTAGTCCCCCTTAACCAATACGAGCTGAGCTGACCCATGCGCCTGTTAAAATCGACCATTCACGCCGACATCGCCCACCTTGCCACAGATGAACTTGCGACTAAAAGCTTTCACCGTCAAGCGGCTCGAGGGGTTATTCTTAAAGGCGAAGAGATCTTAATGCTCTACACCGAGCGCTACCATGACTACAGTATTCCAGGTGGTGGCGTTGATGACGGTGAAGATATTCAAAGCGGACTTATTCGTGAATTAGAAGAGGAAACTGGGGCGAAGCATATCGAGATCATCAGTGAATTTGGCCTATATGAAGAGTTTAGGCCCTGGAATAGAGATGGTTTTGATGTGGTACATATGGAATCGTTCTGCTTTGTTTGCGATATTCATGCCGAGCTTGGCGAAACAAAATTAGAGGCCCATGAGATCCAAAATGGTATGACCCCAGTGTGGATAAATATTCACCAGGCCATCGCCCATAACGAGCACACCATGGCTAACAGCCCTAAAAAAGGTATGTCGATTGAACGAGAAACCTTTTTGCTCAAGCGTATCGTGGCAGAGCTTTTATAAGCAATTGTACATTTTGGTTTAATATAGAAAAGCGTGGACTTTTAACCCATCCACGCTGTAATCACTCTTTGTCGCCTTGAAGTTTCACAACCGCTAATTCAAGCCTTTTAATCTCTCGTGCAGTCGCATTACGATTCATCTCGTTATAGATCCACATCTTAATCGCGATCTGCATCATACTTGCCAACAGCAACGTCACCCCCCACTTGATTAGCGCCACCGAACTGACGACGACAAAAAAGAATTGATAGCCTGACCACAACATAAGCAAGCTCAGCACAAAGGCAATAATGCTCATTAATATCATCCAGCCGCCCAAACGCCCTTTATAAGCATCGCCCAACATAGTAAACAGGCTTGGGCCGCGTTTAAGTTGACTACTTAGCTGCTCAGATTCTTTTAGTAATTGCTTGCGGATTTTCTCATCGATATCCATAAGTTTGCTCCTATTTGTGTCTCTTGTGCTAACGCTTCTTTCTAGATGTCTTTTCTAACCGCCGGGCTCTAACACTTGCTTTAGCAGCTCTCAGGCTCTGAACAAACGCGACTTAATCGTTCCATGTTGAATGCAGATAAACGGCTCCTTTATCTGTTTGAATAAAGACGATGCAGCTGAGTAAAAGGTTCACCCAACCTAATAAAAAAAGGGAGCATTTGCTCCCTTCTACCTGCCGCTTTGGTAATTTAAAAATGATTTAAGCTTAAAAGAATAAAACTTAAAAATAGACGAACAAGTTGATGATCATGGCATTGATAATATCGATAAAGAAGCCGCAGACTAACGGTACGATAATGAAGGCCCTGTGGGCGGCACCATATTGCTGTGTCACCGCGGTCATGTTAACAATCGCCGTTGCTGTCGACCCAAGTGTGACGCCACCAAAACCAGAGCAGATCACCGCAGCCTCATAGTCTTTACCCATCATTCTGAACACCACGAAAATGGTAAACATCACTGACAAGAATACCTGCACAGACATAACCACCGAGATATACAGTAAGCTACCTTCTAACTCCCAGATTTTAAGGCTCATCAAAGCCATGGTTAAGAACATACCTAGGCAGATATCTTGAATAAGTGACAAGCCTTGTGAAGCATCATCTAAATAGGTTCTATCTTTGACCGCTCTACGGTTGATAATAACCCTGCCCACATTACCGATAATAATGCCGGCTAATAGACAGGCAACGAACATCGGCAGCTTAACGCCAGCTTCTTGCAGCGATAAATCAATAAAATAGCCAATAATTAGTGTAACGTTGAGCCATAACCAAGCACGTAACACACCAAAATAATCGACCTTAATATGCGATGAGCCGGCTTGATGGCTGGTACCAATATCAAGATCTGAGTCTGGATTGGCTTTCACATTGTGTCGCTTCATCAAATATGCCGCAATTGGACCACCAATCACACAGGCAGATATAAGCCCTAACGTATTTGATGCTATACCGAGCTCGCTGGCATTCACAATCCCAAGCTCTTCAACAAAGGTTGGCGTCCAAGCCATTGCGGTTCCCACTCCGCCAATCAATGAAATAGAACCCGACATCAAGCCAGCCTTTGGATCTAGGCCAAATAAGGAGGCAATGGTTACGCCGGTGAAGTTTTGTAAGAAGATGAAAACACTGGCTAGAACGATGAGAATAAGTAACGGTTTGCCGCCCTTAATTAAGGTCGCAAAATCTGCCTTTAAGCCAATACCCGCAAAAAAGTATAAGAGTAAGGTGTCTCGAACACTCAAGTTAAACTCAATTTGAATATCAAAGGCATAATAGAGAATACCCACGATTGCAGCGCAGGCGAAGCCACCAACGACGGGTTCAGGAATACTGTACTTCCTGAGCAATTCGTAGCGAGAAATAATGCTTTTACCAATAAACAAAGCAATTATCGCTAAAGTAAAAGAGACAAAATCTTTAATTTCAATTAACTGGGGTTCCATGACAATGAGTTCATCCCTAAGCAAAAGTAAAAAGAAGTATCAGTAAATAGCCAAGATTTCATATCTTTAATATCACCTAATACCCACTTAACGCCCAATCCTTATCGAACTAACGACCATTAACGACTGAGTAGCGATATCATAAACAAATTGCAACATCTATTCACCCCTTGATATCACTATGTATATCAGTAACGAGCCAACTGTTTGTCTCCCCCTCACGAGCAGCTCAAGGTAAGCGCCTGTTGATGACATATCAATCATACCAGTACGACTAAAGTGACAGCGTCAAGCGCAAGCCCAATAAATGCTCACCGACAACAATTACGTTAACCCACTAAAAAATTAGATAAAACACTGAAACCCCAACAAAAGGCAGTAGACAAAAATACTAGCTTACGAATCTAAATTAGTAGTTAAGAATCACAGCTTTAATACCAATGCTGGACGCTACAAACACTCCTGACCTGCATACTCATCGGCAAGTACAAAGCTCATAATGCCGCTAAAACACAGATCTACAGAATTTAAAACTGGACTTTTACATTAATCAAATTAAGGATATGACTCATGAGAAAGCTACTCCCTATTGCAGCCGCTGTCGCAATCGCTCTAAATCCAGCGTTAGCCCTAGCTAATAATGCAACTATTAGTCAAGATGGCAACTCAAACACAGCATCTACAACTCAATCTGGTGCAGCTCAGCTCGCTAATACTAGCCAGGTAGGTAACGGTAATACCGCTACAGCACTCCAGTCTGGTGCAAACCAAACAGCGACAATCACTCAAGAAGGTGATAACAATACCACTAACACGACACAGTCGGGTTCAGCTCAAACTGCAACAGTGAGCCAAGTGGGTGACGGTGATGGTTCAACAGTCAATGTGACTCAGTCTGGCCTGGGTCCAAATTCTGCGATAGTAAACCAGGAGCATAACTTCAATAGCACGGCTGATGTTATCCAAGACGGTAACAACAATAGCGCGATAGTTAATCAGTTACATGTCAATGATAGCGCTGCAAACGTAAGCCAAACAGGCGACACCAACAGCGCTGATATTCGTCAGCATGGTTTTGGTATTCATAACCCAGCAGGCGCAACAATTAGCCAAAGTGGTCAGCGCAATACGGCTTCAACCAATCAAGATCTATCTACAGATGCATTGGCAGACGTAACACAAACAGGTAACGATAACACTGCAACCGTTAACCAATTAGCCGATTCTGTAAATTCAAAAGTATTTGCAACTCAAACAACAAACAACGCCTCAGTTATTGCGACGCAAACAACGGCTGATAACTCTACCATTACGACATTGCAAGAGAGCGACTCTAACTCAAGCATTACCGCAAGCCAGTCTAACGGTACAGCTAACACCATCAATGTGACTCAAACTGATTACACGACAGACTCTACAGCCTCTGTTAGCCAAAATGGCAGTAATAACAGCATGACTGTTTTCCAAGAGCACGCCTACACCTCTAACGTTACCGTTTCACAAGACGGTACAGGTAACATGGGCTCAGTCAATCAAGAGCACGTAGATAACAGTGCAGCCTCTATCAGCGCAACGGGCAACGACAATTCAACGGTTATTCGTCAGTTTGGTTTTGGCTGGCACGAGCCTGCATCAGCAACAATTACCACAACGGGTAACTCGAACAACGTCAATATTAATCAAGACACTTCGTTTGAAGCTATGGCTACTGTAGAGCAAAATGGTGATAGCAACATTGTTGATATTGACCAAGTAAACGAGTCAGATAACTCTGTTGTCACAGTAAAGCAACTCAATGCGAGTGTTAGCGGAAACGTGACTGCACAACAAAATGCAGCTGCGGATTCAAGCATTACAGTTGAACAATCAGGTGTTAGCGGTACCTTTACTACCGTTAACCAGCTAAACGGCTCAGAACTAACGGCTTTAGTGACTCAAACAGATACTATTGGTGGCTCAGTACTCATCAACCAAGAAGGTGTTGATTTAGATGCGACGGTTACTCAGAGTGGTGAAGCTAACAACGCGGATATTATGCAAACCAGCACGTTAAACGTCGCTAGCGTTCAACAATACGGTGAATTTGGTATGGCCGACATAGACCAAACAGGCGCTGATAACGAAGCTTTCGTTAACCAACTTGGCGGTGAATATAACGATGCGTATATCGATCAGCAAGGTGATGGCAACCTAGCTAATATCACCCAAGACGGTTTTGGTGATATTGCTGCACATAATACTGCAACGATTACTCAGTATGGTACAGGTGATACAGCATCTATCACTCAAACGGGTGGATTCGGTAACACGGCAACTATCCTACAGAACTAATATTTTTGTAGCAAAAAAGGGGGAGCTAATTAGCTCCCCCTTTTTTATTTTTACTTTCAAAAACAGTTTACTTCGCGTATTCAACCGCAATGCTAGCCGCTAGTTTTGCGTTATTAAACACAAGTTCAATGTTAGCCGCTAAGCTGACGCCTTTTGTGGTTTCTGCCACTTTAGCCAGTAGGAATGGCGTTGAAGCCTTACCAAAAATACCTTTACTGTCCATTTCAGCAACAGCATCTGCAATCACCTGGTCAATCATAGCTCGGTCTAGCTGGTGTGCTTCTGGAATTGGGTTAGCGATAACCAATCCGCCCTTTAGGTCCATATCCCATTTAGCTTTCATTGCTGCTGCAATTTGCGCAGGGGTATCTAGCTGGTAATCAACACCGAACTCACTTTCACGGGTATAGAAAGCGGGTAAAGTACTGGTTTGATAACCAACAACAGGTACACCTTGAGTCTCTAGGTATTCAAGGGTTAAACCGATATCCAAAATAGACTTAGCACCAGCGCACACTACCGCTACGTCGGTACTGGCTAGCTCTTGAAGATCGGCAGAAATATCAAACGTTTGTTGTGCACCACGATGTACACCACCAATGCCACCAGTAGCGAACACTTTTATCCCTGCCATTTGAGCTAAGATCATCGTCGATGCGACAGTCGTTGCACCATCAACTTGCTTAGCAACAATAAATGGAATGTCACGACGGCTTGTTTTAATCACATCTAAGCCGGCTTTACCTAGGTATTCGATCTCTTCATGAGTCATACCCACTTTCAAGCGACCCTTTAAAATAGCGATAGTTGCGGGTACGGCACCGTTATCACGAATAATCTGCTCTACTTTAAGCGCCGTTTCTACGTTTTGCGGGTAAGGCATGCCGTGAGAAATAATGGTCGACTCTAATGCAACGACTGGCTTACCTGCTGCTAATGCGGCTGCAACTTCTGGATTAATATCTAGGTACTGCTCTAACATAACGACTCCTTGATAACGCGCTTAACGGAAATTTCTGACATATTAGGGTTTATAGTGGCTAAGTGAGATAACGCGACAACCGCGGCTCCCATAGCAAATTGTGTAGATTCTTCAGTGTCCCACTCTTGGATCCAGCCATGGGCTAACCCCGCGAGGAAAGCATCTCCCGCGCCATTTGCGTTGACCATAGACACCGTCATAGCAGGGACTAAGGCTTGTATGCCCTCATCGCTATAAAACACGCCATCTGCGCCTAGACTTAAGAAAATGCGTTTCACGCCTTGGCTGTGGAACCAATTAGCTAATTGAGGTAATTCATCATGACTCTTAATACTAATTCCAGAAAGTTGCTCGGCTTCTTTAAGGTTTGGTTTGAGGGTGTGAATGGAGCTTAAGAATGGCGCTAATTTCTTGGCCTTTGCACAAGAAACGGTATCAACAAAAATAGGTCTGTCGGAGAAGTTACTTAAAATATATTCCAAAGACTCTGCCGAAAGGTTGGCATCGACAATAATCAGCTCTGCTCGTCTTAACACTTCTTCGTGAGTCTTTAGCACAGCTACGCTTAGCCTGTCTAAAATAGCCATGTCATTGATCGCAACATGCATATCGCTGTCACCATCTAGCACTGAAAGGTAAGTTGATGTGGCAAATTCATCCAGATGAATACAGCCTTTCATATCAATGCCGGCTTGCTGACACTGACTCATGATCATCTGACCATAAGTGTCTTTTCCTAACGCACTAATAAGGTGAGTATCAGAGCCTAATCTAGCTAAGTTTTCTGCGATATTTCGGCCTACCCCACCCGGTGAGCAAGTTACGCTACCAGGATTAGAGTCGCCTACCTGTAGGGTATGTAGAGGGCGCCCAAGAATGTCCATATTGGCACCACCGATAACGATGGCGTAGCGTGATTCAGCAAGAATATACCCTTTACCTTTTATCACACCTTTATGGGTTAAATTCATGATGTGCCCGGCTACAGCAGAGCGACTAATCCCTAATTGATCGGCAATGTTTTGCTGCGGGATCAAAGGATCTTGTTTAAGTAGTGCTAGTATCTCGAGTTCGCGTTCTGTCATTGTTATTATCCCGTCGACACGGCCAAACAAACATTTGTTTGGATACCAAACTTTAGTTCAAACTTATGCTAAGGGTATGCTTAATAAACTGAATAATCAACAGCTACGATCTGTAAAAAAGGGATTTGTGATCAAAGTAGTGAAACGACTTTGTCTAATATTTGGCGGGTATGACGTAATAGGAGTGAGTTACCTGTTCGGAAATCACGAGATAAAACAATATTCCTTGCCAAGAACCAAGCCTGTCGCAAAGGAGTCGGCGCAGCAGCTGATCTCAAAGCTATTAATAACCAAAAAATAAAAATGATAGAATAAAAATAGAATACGAAGGGGATTATCGGGGATATAACTCAATAAAAATTAATCGTTCAGAAGGCTAGCTCACTATTGATCAAACTAACGAGTATAAAAAGGCCATCTTGGTAGATGGCCTTCAAATTAGTTAACCGTGATTAAAGCCGGATGACTCTTCAGAATCACTATTATGTGAAATAGGATGTTTAGCAAAAAAGTCCACACAGTGCTTTAAGTCTACTACGAGCAAATCTGCTTGGTCGCGGCTAAAGCCATGACGAACTAAAATACGCATAATGACAAGGTCTTCTCTTTTAGGCGGCATAGCATACGCCGCTATCTGCCAACCTCTAGAGCGAATACGATCTGATAGATCAAATAAGTTAAACCCTGGGTCAACCCCTTCTTTTAATGACCAACTCATCGCAGGGATCCCGCCATGGCCATCATAAATAATTTCGAACATACCCAACTTTTCAATCTCACTCGACAGGTATTGAGCAGTGTCATAACAAGACTGATGGATCTTTCTGTAGCCTTCTTTACCTAAGCGTAAGAAATTATAGTATTGCGCCACGATCTGCCCACCAGGGCGAGAGAAGTTTAGCGCGAAGGTAGGCATGTTACCGCCCAAATAATTCACGTTAAAAATGAGGTCTTGATCTAATGCTGAAGCATCTCGCCAAATAACCCAACCGACACCTAGAGGGCTCAAACCAAACTTATGCCCTGACGCATTAATCGACTTAACGCGTGGAAGTCTAAAGTCCCACTCAAGATCTGGTTCGCAAAATGGCGCTAAAAACCCACCACTGGCCGCATCCACATGGATTGGGATATCGAGACCGGTATCTTTTTGTAATTGATCAAGCGCATCATGCACCGCTTTGACAGGCTCATATTGACAAGTAAACGTCACACCTAAAGTAGGCACGACACCAATAGTATTTTCATCGCATCGCTTAATCACTTCTTCAGCGTTCATAATTAAGCGATCCCCTTCCATTGGGATCTCACGTAATTCAATATCCCAATAACGTGCAAATTTATGCCAACACACCTGTACAGGGCCACAGATCATATTGGGTTTATCAGTCGGCTTACCCAGCGCTTTCATTTTCTTGCGCCAAGCCCATTTAAGTGCCATACCACCTAACATCGCCGCTTCGCTTGAACCTGTAGTCGAGCAACCTAAGGTGTTTTCTGCATCCGGTGAATTCCATAGTTCTGCGAGCATATGGACACAGCGAGCTTCAAGTTCTGCAGTTTGAGGGTATTCATCTTTATCGATCATATTCTTATCGATACATTCATCCATCAATTGATGGACTTCATCTTCAACCCACGTTTGACAAAATGTCGCTAAGTTTTGGCGAGAATTACCATCCATCATTAGTTCATCATGTACGATTTGATATGCATGACGGGGATTATTCTCCTGATCCGGCATCTTATATTTCGGCATTGATAATGACAAATCTGACGATGAGTAAATATCATCTAGAAGGTCGTCACGTACAGAATCTTTTGCATGAAGAGGCATTGTATTTTACTCCATTGAATTAAATAAAATTTCCTACAGCTGATGATGCACAGCTGATGATGCACAGCTGATGATGCACAGCTGATGATGCACAGCTGATATAACCAACATAAAAGATAGTTGGTTGTGCTGCAAGACACAATCAAAAATAAATCGTAAATAAATGATAAAATTTCAAGATAAAAAACCACATAACGTTAAATATGCAGCGACAAATAACACAACTAAAACCAACGCTAGGCTTTTCATCTAAAAAGGTAACCTTAAAATAACCTTAAAACAACTATATAGGTCACCAATAAGCTTAATTTACAACCAACTAAACAGCCAGTAATTAGAATAATTTGTTCAAAAAATGTAGATATATAAGCTAAGCAAATTAGTGATAAGCACTTCGATACTTTGCAAACTCTATTCAATAAGGCTGCTTTTCCATTTTTTATTGACATTAATAGTGTCGATTTACACTGAAGTAAGTTGTTTGTAACAAAGTCGAATGATGGTTTGGAGTGATGCAGACACGTGTCCTATTACAATAGGCCTTACTACAATATAATAAAGTGCAGCACACTTTAGTTTTTATGCAAACGACTTATAACGAGAGCTTTGCCCCTACAATACCCAACGCCTAAATGATCACGACCTAAACAAGTGACTGCTGAAGCGATTACCTTAAATGCGATGTCTCACATTTTATAACCATCAAATAAAACTAAGCTTATTAGAAGTCGTCGCGACGATGACAGTCGCTCTTTCGCATGTCTGCTTGCTTATGCCATTAAGCATCTTCTTCATGCATATAGCTTTCAATTAAGGTAATTTGCTCAGCGAGTTGCTCCTCAATCTTGACTAATCTATAGCAACCATGTGGTAATGTTTCGAGCCTAATGCTATCACCAGCTCCGATGTTCAATTGCTCCACGACTTCAGCCGGTAATATTAAGCCTAGATCGGTACCTATTTGGCGGATTTTAATTTCGGTCATTTTGCTACCTACTCTATGAAAAGTACCTCAAGCCATTCATTGCTAATACACAGAACAACTATCCACGTACTATTATCAACTTCGATTACTGACATTATAGTAAAAGCTAATCAGCTCGCCTGGACAGTTTTCTTATCTAACATAAAATCGACAAAATACGACTGATAAAAAGTGATTCGCTGCCTGTACAAAAAGTCACCTCCTAAAAAAGCATTAGGGCTAAAAACTAAAAAAGGAGAGCTATTTGCTCTCCTTTCACACTTTCAAATATTATTAAACATCTCTAGCATTCGTTTGCCGCTACTATCACTTAGTCACTTAGTCATTTAGTCATTTAGTCATTTAGTCATTTAGTCATTTAGACGTTAGGGCTTATGATGTTTGGTAATAAACCGATCTAACTGATTACCGAATGCTTGCTTATCACTCGCACCTATCGCAGCTGGCCCACCCGTTTGAACGCCACTGGCACGCATAGTGTCCATAAAATCACGCATATTTAAAATTGATTTGATGTTTTGTTCGGTATAGAGCTCGCCGCGAGGGTTGAGTGCCACACCGCCTTTGTCGATAACTTCTGACGCCAGTGGAATATCTGCTGTGATCACTAAATCACCTGCGGTTAACAGTTTGACGATTTCATCATCGGCCACATCAAAGCCTGAAGAAACAGTAACAAGGTTGATATAGGGAGATGGCGGTATACGCATCCAATGGTTAGCCACCAGCGTTACTTCTACTTTGGCTCTGTCTGCCACTCTAAATAACATCTCTTTAATTACACCCGGACACGCGTCTGCATCGACCCAAACTTTCATTACTGCTCCTAATTTGTTCTTTATAGATGACCGATTTAATGATTGAGCTATGACAGGCAATATGCCATGTCGCTAGGCCCAAGGCTTGAGATCAAGTACAGGCCAGATTTAATCAGCCACATTTTAACAGCTATCGCCCTTGAATGAGTAGCAACAAGTACATTGACTAAGTTAGTATTTATTCTGACTGGTATTATTTAACAGCTTCATCTTTCCCCCATCAACCAAGGTTGTGTTTTCGAATGAGCGTATTTACTCCTGAGTGTTTTGATTTTTTAAACGAGCTTTCAGTCAATAACGATCGAGAATGGTTTAAGGCGAATCAAGCTCGCTATGAGGATAATGTACGTACACCTGCGCTAACATTTATCGAAATGATGCAGCCACATATACTCGCACTTTCACCCAGATTAACCGCAGTCCCGAAAAAGGTGGGTGGCAGCATGATGCGACCGCAACGAGACAGTCGTTTTAGTAAAGATAAAACCCCCTACAAAACCAATGTCGGCATCCAGTTTAGGCATTTTCAAGCCAAAGATGTGCATGCCCCCGGTTTATACCTTCATCTAGCCAACGATAGCTGTTTTATCGGGGCTGGAATTTGGCAGCCACAATCACCAGCCCTAAACGCTATTCGCAGTTGCATTGATGAAAACCCCAACGGCTACAAAAAAGCACTGCGGGAACTCACTCACTATGACTTTGAAATGCAAGGCAGCCAACTTATTCGACCACCGAAAGGTTATGATAAAAATCATCCTTTGCTTGATGAGCTAAAGCGAAAAGATTTTATCGCAATAAAGCCGCTAACTATCGAGCAAGTGTGCGCGCCTGACTTTGTTGAACAATGTGCGAGTGAGTTTGTCTCTTGTCAGCAATTGATGCGCTATTTGTGCTTCGCATTAGATTTAGATTACTAAACGAATAAGCGAATCATTAGAGTCAATAACCTCAGTATCGATAGCGGTGGCTCGTCACACATTCAAGTCGCACCGGGTTGAGTCTGTTACTATTAGCTACTTTCTCAGTTCATTAGCAAATACCATGAGGCGTTTCTATTAAGCGCCTCTACACTCAGCAACAATCTCTGCTACAATTGCGCCAGTTTTTATTTCCAGCCCAATACAGGCTACTTCAGGCACACTCTAATGATAGAACCGTCATCATCTCCTCAAGATGCTTTCCAAGCACAATCTCCGGCGCAAAAACGAGCGTTAAGCTATAGCAATACCATACATCAGCTCTTTTTAAGTGTGATGCATGAAAAACTGCCCGCCGACCGCATTGTTGGAGAGTACTTCAGAACCAACAAGAAACACGGTTCTAAAGATAGACGTGTCATTCGAGAAAGCCTATTCGCACTGTTTCGATGGTGGGGTTGGCTCAAGCAGATCCACACTAGCGAGCAACAAGATCCTAGCTGGTTTGCCTGCTTAGCAATAGTGGCGGAGTTAGAGGCTCATAAGTGGACTCAGTTTAGCGATGCCTGGCGTGAATTTGCCAATCAGTCAGAGCAATTTAACTTAAGTGCCACAGAGCAATTGTTCCCAAGTATCGGTGAAAAGTGCCAACGAGTAAGACAGCAGCTCAATGATGACAGCATTAATGAGCAACAACTATTACCTCAATGGTTTTGGCAAGTCGCTCAAACTGATCCCACAAAACAACTCGCAATTGTTGAGGCTATGTGCACTCGCCCGCCAATTTGGGCTCGCGCGCAAACACTAACCCAACAGCAACTTATCGAGTCACTTGCTACCGATGACGTTACCGCTATCGCCAGTGAATACTTTGATGATGCAGTAAGCCTTGGACATAAGAGCATTAACCTCAATGCTATTGGCGCCTATCAACGCGGTGAACTAGAGATCCAAGATCTAGGTTCACAAGTCATTGGCCGAATTTGTAACCCTAAAGCTGATGAAAAGTGGTGGGATACCTGTAGCGGTGCCGGTGGCAAGTCACTACAACTACGCTCATTAATGCTTAAGCAGGACCATGAGGCTCGCGGTAACATCGTCTCATCAGATATTCGTCGAAAGCCGTTAGAGGAATTAACCAAACGTGCTAAACGTGCAGGTTTTAACGCTATAAGTATTGCTCCGTGGAAGAGTGAAGCACTGCCAGTACAAGCCGAGTCTTTCGATGGTGTCTTAGTCGACGCGCCTTGCAGCTGCACAGGCACATGGCGACGTAACCCAGATATGCGTTGGCTCGATGATGCAAGCGTGGTGACAGATAAGCACACCCTGCAGTTAGATATATTAAGTCGCAGTGCTAAGGCCGTTAAGCTGCAAGGACAACTCGTGTATGCAACCTGCTCGCTCTCGCCGATTGAAAACGAGCAAGTGGTCAATGCCTTTTTGCAATCTAACCCTGAGTTTGAATTACAAACATTGACTCACCCATTCACCGGTGAGCAAGTCAACATGCTGACTATCTGGCCTCAAGAGGCCGACACTGACGGCATGTTCGTTGCAAAAATGTCCAAACGATAACCGTCGTTAGCGGGGCTCTTTGCCTTCAAAGACATTTTCAATCCAGATGTTTCAATAAAAACGCCATCTCTTGTATGGCGTTTTTTTTCGAGCAATATTCTCACCTGTATTTCATCATTTACTTGTCACTTTATTTTGCTAAACTCAAACCGAAACTAGGCTGGCTTCAAACCGTTACAGCCCGCTTAAAATAAGGTTCTATTTAACTGGAATGTAGAGCATGAGAAATACATACGATTTTGTTCAAGACAATGACTGGGATGATGATTTTGGTCCAGATTTAGATGAAATCAGCAAGAGTAAGCGTAAAAAGCAGCGTCGACGAGAACAGAGAAAAAACTCTAAACGCGTTGATAATGATACTGAGTTTTCACCTTATAACGGCAATGAATTAGTTTAAAGAAGCCAACTAAAACTAAGTTTACAGGCTCTTTCTCTCTAACGATTGATTAAGAGCTGTAAACGTCTAATTGTAAGGCGTAACACTCAGCCTATATTTGACTTAAGCTTTGTGCATAACGTTCTCGGCGCTTAACACTTTGATCTTTGTATAAACGCTGCTCAGCTTGCCTTAGCCATTGACTGCTATCATTCACATCCGTATTTAAGCTAACACCAAGATGGATACTCATATCACTATAATGTTCGATTAAATAACCAGATTGGATCCGTGAAACTCGCTGCTGTATCTTTTGCAACAACTCAGCCTCACACACAATAACGAAACTATTGTCTGCTATGCGATAGGTATCGATTAACTTACTGTCGGTGTCGTCATAAGCCTGGCGGAGATAATCAGCCACACCACAAATAACCTTATCGACCTCATTATGACCCAGCTTTCGAGTGAGTAGCGTCACCCCCTCTAACGACACTAAAACCAAACATAATTGATTCGATGCTTGAGCACCAAAAGGGATCCCCTTCTGCATACCTTCATCAAATGCAAAACGATTCGGTAATCCTGTGAGCTTATCGGTGCGGGCATTTTTCCTAGCGACTTCTAATGTTTCGATGTGGCGCTCTTTCTCTTCGGACAGCAGACGAATTTTATAGGCTAACGCAAATGATAATAACAACGCATCGGCAGTACCTCCCACTAAAGTAGCCAGTTCTGCGTTATCAAAAAAATCAGGTGTCAGCCCCATATTTCCCGGCAAGATAAGTACTGCCGGTAACAGCAAACAAGTAAAGGCTAACAAGAAATATCGCGCTGGGGGAAACCCTTTTAATAGACAGACATTACCACAAACCATCGCCAACCCTATCCATAACATGATCAATACTGAAGCGATTATCGCCGTATAAGAGACCAGGTATATACTCGTTGGCAGGGCTATAATACATAACCACATTAGCCCTAAGCTTAGACGCCATAGTTTCGGTGACAACTCAGCAAGCTGCAAAAAGTGTATGTAAAATAATATATTAAATATTGGTAAGCTAATAAAAAACAGGTGGTGTAACTCCAAGCCATGAAAATCAAACAGGTGTGCAGGTAGATGAAAAGTGAGCGCCCAGCCAACCAAATAACATAAAACGTAACAAGCATAATAAAGAAATGCTTTATCACGAATAGACACAAAAATGATCCCGTTATATAGCGCAATAAACAGTAATCCACCTAAACAAAGAATAATAAACAAGGCATAGAGATCTGACTGGTGCTTATGTTCTTGGTATTGTTGAACTTGCAGTTTCGGCTGAGATGAGAAGTAACGACTATTGACTCGAGCAACCAACCAGTAATTAACACCTATGTTCATCTCTACGCTTCTTGCGTAATCAAACAAGAACTCGTAAGGGGCATAATAACCACTGCTGAAATATTGAGTTGAGCCGTCCTCGCCGATTAACCAATAATCGACGGACTCAATAATAGAATTTTTGACATTAACCACCCAGTGCGTGTCATAGCTGTTAACCATAACACCTGCCACCATCCAGTAGTCACCACCATTAAGAGATACGCTACCGAGTGGTTTTTTTGTTTCCAACCAAGAGATAGTCTGCTCAAAATCTTGTGGCGCTTCATCTTCTGCTTCGGCACTAAAAATTATGGTCTGTTCGAGCATGGCTTCTTGCTGAGCATAACTCACATCACTCAATCCAAATACTGACAGTAACAGCAGAAGTCGCATTAATATTTTTATTGGCATTAACCAAGTAACCTATCAGTTTTATATCGGTCGAAGGATGCGTTAACTCGCACTTAAGCAACAAAGTGTGACAACAGTTTACATAAACAACAAATAAGCAGCAATTCAATTAACTGGCTCACGCTCGCCTATTTCACTTAAGGTTGAAGTTTTGAGCGCTGCTCACAAAGAGGCATTCGCGGTTTGAATGCACAGCTTTGTGCAGCCAAGAATGGAGTAAGTTATAACGAGGAAAACTCTAGCTCCAAAAAAGCATAACTGATTGATACAAATGAAATTGGCCCGATGCGCAATAGGAAAGTAAGAAGTTTATCTGCTCTGGTCTTGAGGCAGTCTTGATATGGTATTGATATGGTATTGATATGGTATTGATATGGTATTGATATGGTATTGATTTATATTAGAATCGCTTAGGCTCGCTCATGGCCAGCCTAAGCAGGGTTAACATCTCATAAAATCGAGAGTAAGCCGTTCTTTAGAACGATGCTTTGGCTCCAATATAGAAGCCCGAATCTAGCGTCGAATTTGATGCATTATCATACTGCAGACGAATATTTCTATAACCCGCAAATAGGGCTAACGCAGGGTTAAGTGCATATTGCACCTTACCATCTAACTGCCAGGATCCATCGATATCGCCAAATGATAATACCGAAGGAGAATAGTAGCCCGAACCATGAAGAGACACATTTGAGCCTAGGTGCATGGCATAACGCCCGCCTATCCCGACAAAATTGCCATTACTGCTGCGCTTCGACCACACTTGAGAAAACTTGGCGCCTAACTCAAATTGGTGGATCCCAGCGTCATGTTCAATATGCATCGCACCAGACAACATTTGCCCGCCCGTATCAGCATAGATATATTCAACAGATGCATTAACATCTTTATTGACATTAAACTTCAGCTCGGTCGACAACATGTCGTCATTAAGCCCAAAGGTAAAGTCTGTCGCATAGGCATTGATAGACAAAGCACTCAGTAAAAGTGTTGCCATTAAGGTTTTAGCTGTCATTTATGATCCCGAAACTTGTAAACTTTCGGCAAGCATACACAAAGGATTAGCGCTTTTTTATATAAACCTTGTCTGAAACCTTGCTTTTAAATAAACATCAACACAAACCAAACCAACAGGCAACAAGTAAAACTTAAGTAACACATCCGCATCCAGATGTAACAAACCAAGAAATGTTAATTTTGCCTGTTAATTCTTTATGTTAGCGAAAGCGCTAGCACTACAGAAATCTTTTACTGAAAAAAGGCTAATCTCGTTTTCTTAATGTGATAATTTAAGCCCCGCTTTATCGATTATTCATCCTCAAAGCCTTTACCAGCTTAGGATTGAAACAAGTCTAGTTGAATTTAAAAAACGCGATAATAGTAGGCAACAACTATACAACTACTATACTAAGTTATTAGAAAGAAATGCTTTGGAGTACAGATAAAACAGTTAACATTATCCCCTCTCGCAATGGCTATCACCATGGGCTTGATATTATCAGCTTGTGGCTCCGACGGTGACGCTAGCAACCCAGTGCCAGATCAAGGCATATTTAGCCTTGGGGTGTCAGACAATCCAGCAGACGCAAACATTGTTAACGTGGCTTTTAAGCAAGTTGTGTTAAAAAACAGTGACGGTGCGATCTCATTCGATGTTTCCACGGATGATGACGGGCTACAGCACGTCGACCTGTTAAGTTTTCAGGGACAAGCCGTTGAAACTCTAGTCAGTGGCCAGTCCGTTCCTGTGGGTGAATACCAGATGTGTATTTACATGGAGAATAACACCATCTCTAGCGATGACAGTTCCTACGTACTTAGTGGCGCAACTGAAAATGAAAATGGTGAGTTTGTTGGTGGTGACATTGAAGGCTTAGTCACCAACAGTAATGTTTCTTGTGGCGGTATTGGCGCCGAGGAAGACAACACGGGTCGCCTCTTCTTCAATAAATCATTTACTATCGCAGCGGGTAACAATAACTTTGTGGCTGAGTTCAACCTCGCTAAAGGCCTTCAAGCGCCACATGGCAATAAAGAATATTGGACACTAAAACCCACTTCAGTGCAGCTCGTTAATGCATCTGAGGTTGGTGCTATTCAAGGTCAGATCAGCCAACAAACCATGACCAACTGTGAAACTAGCGCTGGAGGCTCAGTGTTTAGCCCTGCGGTATACCTGTACCCAAGTGAAACAGAGCTAGATCAGATGGCAGATTTTAGAACCGGTCCAAATATTTTAACTCAGGTCGCCCCCATCACATCAGCGAGAGTTAACCCTATCCTAAATGGCAGCGATAATGTCACTGGTTATGAATACGAATTTGGCTTTGTGGTCGCCGATACCTATAGTCTTGGGTACACCTGCCTAGCACAAAACGATGATCCAGAAGAGTCTAATGTGCGTGAACCTGATGATGGTAGCCTGCCATTCTTTATTGACTCAGCAGAGCAAGCTGTCACTGTGACCGCTGGCGAAACGACGGAACGCAACTTTCCCGAGTCATTTGCCCCTGTAACACCTTAAGTCCCACTTTAGTACAGCGATTAAATAACCACGATAAAGGGCGCTCATAGCGCCCTTTCACTCTCATTTTATTGCTTACTTCAAGGGTAACAATCAGCAGCCAGTTGTTCATCTTCCATCAAACTCATTGCACAAAAGTAAAAAATGTCGATAGAGTATGACTAACGACACAAGGAGAAAATGATGACAAGTTCAATTTATGATTTTGCAGTTAAGGATATTCAGGGGAAAACGGTTTCACTGGCGGACTTTAAAGACAAAGTAGTCTTGATCGTCAATACTGCCAGCGAGTGCGGTTTTACCCCTCAATATAGAGAGCTTGAGGCTTTGTACCAGAAACTTCAATCGCAGGGGCTTGTCATACTCGGGTTTCCCTGCAACCAGTTTGGTGAGCAAGAGAAAGGGGATAGCCAAACCATTAGCTCATTTTGTGAATTAAATTTTGGCGTGACGTTTCCACTATTTGAAAAAATTGAAGTCAATGGCACTAACACGTCACCTCTCTATGCGTATTTAAAGCATTCCGCTAAAGGCTTACTCGGCTCTGAAAGAGTAAAATGGAACTTCACTAAATTTCTAGTCGATAAACAGGGCAAAGTAACCCAACGCTTCGCACCAACCACTAAACCGATGGCGATTGAAGCTGATATTTTAAAACTACTGTAGCTCTTAAAATTAGCTCTTAAAATTAGCAGCTTAGAATAATCTTAAAAAAAGATTAAATATTACACGTTATTTTTTGAACTTTAGCGAAATACTCGCCTCTAACTTTTTGAGCATTGAGTTTTTCATGTTCATCATTCTCCCTGGGGCTTCTAGCGCAGCCCCCTTGATCTCAATGTAGATCAATCAGGCAACCCCTTGGGTTGCCCTTTTTTTTGCTCGTCATTGGCTGTTTTGAAAATATTTTTGAAAATATTTGAAACCCAACTGAACTAATCTGAAATTTCACACTCTGACTATATGAACCGATTCTCGTTAAGTGAATATTTAAGTCTTGAGGCTTTAGATGTTGGCTTAACCTTAGTTTCATTGTTCATCATCATTCCCTTGGCATTCCCATTAGGTTTGCCCTTGGAGATAAACGGTTAGCTAGCGCATAAGCTGTTTATTTCTACTTAGATATTGTTATGGCAACCTGCTTAGGTTGCCATTTTTTTATCTGCAACTTGAAGAAATCCACCCCGCAATCATACCAATCAGTATAGGAAAGCGATCGACTACTCTAGCCGCTTATCAGCGCCTCAGTGCATAATCCTTCTCTTAAGAATAATCTATCTCATGGCTTAGCACTGCTAGTTATTCCCCACAACACCGTCATTGAAAACCGTCACAAAGAAAACCTGATGAGTCTTAGTCTTTAACATTTGCCTTTAAAAAGTCTTTGACAATAGCCGCTAAAACGATTGAGTAAGCTCAATCGGCACCTAATCCTTATCTTTAATTAACATCATAAAATCAGCGATTTAATTAAAAATGATGCGCGCGCGGGAAAATAAATTCAGACAAATTGCAACTTATGAGGAACTAACTCAGATTTATCGACTCTGACTATATGAACCGATTCTCGTTAAGTGAATATTTAAGTCTTCAAGGATTTAGATGTTGGTTTAACCTTAGTTTCATTGTTCATCATCATTCCCTTGGCATTCCGATTAGGTTTGCCCTCGGAGATAAACGGTTAGCTAGCGCATAAGCTGTTTATTTCTACTTAGATATTGTTATGGCAACCTGTTTAGGTTGCCATTTTTTTTGCCTGCAACTTGGGTGAAACCCGAGTACTCAACGCCATAAAGTGCCTCTAGCCTCTAAAAGTGAATCTCTTTTCTAATAATGCATCTCTTTATAGTCACTCTGTTTTAATCCCTTTTTCAAAATACTTTTTTCTTAACGCCTTTTCTTAATGCCTTTTGGGGATATATTTGTTCAATAGGTTCGCAGAGTAATATTCCGGTCATGGCCTAACACTGCAAGTTAATCCTCGCAATACCGTCATTGAAAACAGTCACAGAAAAACCTGATTAGTCTTCGCCTTTAACACTAGCCGCTGAAACGATTGAGTAGAATTAACACCAAACTATTAGCTTCAATCACGTCAATCACTATCTAGCTTTTAATTTTAAATTAGCGCTTGAAACCGGAGTGTTAATTATCCTTTTAAATTAGTAGCTTATATGAATAATATTTCGATGGTGGAAAATAAATGCAGATAAATTGCAACTTATGGGGAACTAACTCAGATTTATCGACTCTGACTATATGAACCGATTCTCGTTAAGTGAATATTTAAGTCTTTAAGACTTTAGATATTGGTTTAACCTTAGTTTCATTGTTCATCATCATTCCCTTGGCATTCCAATTAGGTTTGCCCTCGGAAATAAACGGTTAGCTAGCGCAAGAGCTGTTTATTTCTACTTAGATATTGTTATGGCAACCTGATTAGGTTGCCATTTTTTTTTGCTTTTTTACTTACGTTTCAGTAGTTGATCTAACATCACCGCAATCGAAGGGTGATAGCCATCTCGTGCTTTAGCATATATTTGCTGTACTTGACTCTCAAACCCAGCCTTAATGAGCTCTGCGTAAAGTGGTTTCACAAACTTGCCTCGACCAATTTTGATAAGGTATGCGCTCACCGCATCGAGCACCTGCTCATAGCGGTTACGAATAGCGACTCTAAACCAATCACAGGCGATCTCTGCATTGGTTGTCTGTGTTAGACCAAAGGTATTATCTAAATCGGCCAAGGCGTCATGGGACAATTGCTGTGGTAAGTTGGTTAAAAAGTACTGCCAATGATGCACGCGCCAGCCCTCAGTCATCAGGCTAGAGGCACTAGCGCCATCATCAAAGGCACGTAGCGCCATGGTCACCTTATCTAAGCTGGTTGATTTTGGCTCAACAAACCAGCTTGGCATGCCTTCACCATAAATCCACTCCATCATCTCAGCTTCACTGATCTTATCGGCGTGAGTTTTTAACAACGTTTGCTTAGCATACTCAACAAAGGTTTCGGTAGTGATCGCTTCAAATGCAAAGGCTTGCACGTAATCATATAAAAATGCATCAAACGCTGTTCGCCCAAGACGCTTTTCAAGATCATGAACAAACATCGAGGCTTTATCGTAGGTAAATCGATTAAAAGCTTCATTAGGATCTTGCTGCTGCATATTTGCAGGTAGTGTCTGCGCTTTTATTGCTGTCGTAGAAATCGCCTCTTGCAGACGACCATTTTCGAGTACCACTTCAAGCTCAGCGAGCTCTTTACCATAAACCTCTTCAACAATACGATTAGTAAAATAAGTGGTAAAGCCTTCATTTAACCAAAGATCACGCCACGTCGCATTACTCACAAGGTTTCCGGTCCAAGAATGCGCCAGCTCATGAGCAACTGTCGAGACTAGACTCTTATCACCCGCAATCAAGGTCGGGGTCATAAAGGCCAGCCTAGGGTTCTCCATGCCACCAAATGGAAAGCTAGGCGGCAACACTATCATGTCATAGCGACCCCACGGATACGGCCCGAGCAGCGATTCTGCAACCTCTACCATACTTTCCGTGTCTTCAAACTCTGCTACCGCAGCGCCAACCACTTCAGGCTCAGCATACACACCTGTTCTAGGGCCTAATTCACCAAACGCTAAGTCACCAACTGCAATAGCGAGCAGGTGGGTAGGCATCGCTTTTTCCATGGTAAAACTAAATTGCCCCGTTAATGGCGCATTAGCATCATTCATTGCACTCATCACCGCTCGCATGCCTTTTGGCGCATTAATTACCGCATCAAAGGTGATTCTCGCTTTAGGTGTATCTTGCAAAGGGATCCAACTACGGGCGTTAATGGGTTGCGACTGACTAAATAAAAACGGTAAGGTCTTGCCACTGGTTTGTTGCGGCGTTAACCATTGTAGGCCTTGCGCCCCCGGCGATGTACGGTAATGGATAACCACACTCGCTACACTTTCTGAAAGTTGAATATTAAGTCGTTGCCCTAAGATCTCATCTTGCTTATCCAGGGTAAATGCTAATGCTTGTTGAGAGTCAGAGTAAATCCCTTCGATGGTTAGATCACGGGTATCTAACCATAGCTCGCTTGTCTGTTTGTCAATGTAATCTAGCTGTAATTCGACCTGCCCTGCTAATTGCTTAGTATCAAAATCCACATCGAGTAAGAGCGACAAATGCTTAACTCTGACCTGTTCGGTATTCGCAAACGAGTGGTAATCATGATTATTATCCCATTGCTTTAACACGGCATATCCTTTTTAAGTAACTGATTATTTGATTGCATTTTAACGCTATTTGATGTGAATTAAAGCCCAGTTTGACATCAATAGAGCTAAATGAAACACTTGTGAATATTGTATGCAAAACTATAAATCAGAGAAAGCCTCAATGAAAAATAAACATGCCTTACCCGTCCTTGCTTTTATGTCACTACTTCCTACAGTCGTTCAAGCTGATGAAAACGCTAGCCTAGAGAGCGTGTTAAACCAAAACCATGCCTGTAGTGATACTATCGTTATTCGCTCGCAAGCCTTAACAAAAGATCAGATCAGCTCTGCGTGCGAATTGTTAGTAAGACAGGAAACTAACTTCCATAAACTATTTGGCACACAAAACAAACCTGTTGCCGATGACAACAATCACAGCATGCGTGCCAATGTCTATCACTCAAGGGAAGATTATGTTGATCATGTCACTAACCACTTCGACGTGCCTAGCGACAACGGTGGCATGTACTTAGAAGGCTTGCCTTGGAAGAGCGATAACCAAGCTGAATTTGTTGCCTATGAGAAAAAAGGCCAAGTCTGGAATCTAGCACATGAATATGTGCATTACCTCGATGGTCGTTTTAATCTCTACGGCGATTTTTGCCTCTCACTACATGACTCCCACAGTGGCCCAGAGTATTGCCCTAAGCCTGCGCCGCTTTACCCACACACGGTTTGGTGGAGCGAAGGTGTCGCTGAGTATATATCCCTTGGTGATAACAACCCTAAAGCCCTGGCTTTAATTGGCAGTGAACAAAGCTACACCCTGAGTGAGATCTTCAATACAAGCTACGAGCAAAATGGCGGCACCGATAGAGTTTATCGCTGGGGTTACTTAGCTGTGCGCTTTATGATTGAGAACCATAAAGATAAGGTTGATACCATGCTTGGCTTTACTCGAAAAGGTGACTACCCACGTTACCAGGCATTGCTGGCGGGTTGGGGAACAGATATGGATGCTGAATTTGATGTGTGGCTTAAACAGCTTAAAGCTGCGCAAAAGTAGTTACCTCTATTAGCAATGATAGCGCAGGCTAAAGAAATCATTAAAAAAGGCCTCTATTTAGAGTAATGCCGATCATTTAGCAGTTTATTGATCGGTTGACCGATCTTTATAAGATGGCAAAATCCGAGTGTTTTTAAA